>JAUWOI010000568.1 GCA_030612185.1 Anaerolineae bacterium | reverse complement strand
CACGAAGTCGCTGACGTCGTCGTAGAGCGCCCGTTCATCGGGTCCCAGTTGCAGACGCACGGTGTGTGCACGGCGAGGCGGAAGTTGGACACCCACCTGCCCTCGGGCGTGGCGCACCATCACGTCGGCGAGGAGTTCGCGCAACCGGCCACGGTTCTTGGGCAGGCGCGGGTCACCCTGCACGACGAAGCGGCGACGGAACTCGCGCGGTGTCTTGAGTTGGCCAGGCTTGAGGATGGTGATCAGGTTGTACAGTTCGTCCAGGCTGTTCTGCACCGGCGTAGCGGTGAGCATCAGGATGTACTTCTTCTGGAGCGCGTTGACAAACTTCCAGGAGACACTGGAGCGGTTCTTGAGATGGTGCGCCTCATCCACGATCACCAGGTCGTAGACGATGTTCTTGATGACGCGGCGGTGTTCGCGACGGCGGGCCGTGGCCAGCGAGGCGATCACGCGGGGGAAAGCGGCCCACGCTTGCGGCCCTAACTCGCGGAACTCCGGGTCGTAGTTGGCGACGAAGTTGGTCAGGCCAAACTTGCTCGCCAGTTCCTCCCGCCACTGCTCGACCAAGGCGGGCGGGGTGATGATGAGCACGCGGTTGACCATCTGGCGCAGCAGGTACTCCTGGAGCACTAGCCCGGCCTCGATGGTCTTGCCCAGCCCGACCTCATCGCACAGGAGGCCGCGGCCGCGGAAGCGACGTAGCGCAGTCTGGGCGGCCTTGATCTGGTAGTCGAAGGGAGTGAAATTGAGCGCGTCCAGGCAGACCAGTTCGTCGAAGCCGGCGACGAGCGCCAGTCGCTCGGCCTGCAACTGCAGGCGGTAGGGCAGCCGGCCAGCAAAACGCCCGGCTGCTGCGACATCCAGCACCCGCTCCGCGCCTGGTCGCAGTCGCAGGTCACAATCCGCCATTCGCAATTCGCTATTCGCCATCCGCTATTTGAACTTCGCCAGGTGAAAGTCGGTGAAATCGGCGTGGTGGAAGATAATGGACTCTGGCCGTCGCTTGAACTTGTCGCCCTCCCAGGAGTGTGTGGCGATGACGTGCAAGACGCTCTCAGGGATACCGTGCTTGTAGGCCAGCGCGACGCCGGTGAAGGGATGCCGCAGGTAACGATACATATCGGCAAAGACGGTCTTGCCGTCCGCTTCGCGGCGGTACTCGATCAGTTTGCCGACGTCGGCCAAGAGCGCGCCCGCCACCAGCGTATCGTGGTCAATCTGCGCCCGTTCGCCGTAGGCCTCCACCAACACCTGCTCCATCGCGAGACACATCCGGCACACCGTGCGCACGTGCTCGATGAAGGTAACGTCCACGTCCTCGGCCAGCAGTGTGAAGGGAATCTCTGCCAGTGCCTCGACCGTCCAGCCGCCGAGGGTTATTCCCTCCTCCCAGACCGCCAGCGCTTTGGATCGCAGGTCGGAGTCACGGATCTCATTGAACTCCGGGAGCAGTTCCACCAGTTCTTCCTCCGACAATCTCAGGACACTGTTCATTGCTTTTCCTCCTCGCCATAATATAATCTCCCCATCGCGCACCTGCACCCAATCGCCGGTGCGGATGCGCAAGACGTCCACTTGGTCCACCATCGGGATCTCGGCGATAATCGCCCCCACGGCCACGACGGGGTCGGCCTCGGCATTGATGATCGCTGCCGGAGCCAGACCGTTGCGCGCCAAGCGATAGAGCGTGTAGGAGCCGACGGTGCTGCCCTTGCCCGTGGGAAAGACGAGCACACGCCCGGCCACGCATTGGCCCTCCAGCGGGTGGCCCGGCTCGACGACCACGCCCGTATCCGGGTCCACGCCGCCCAGGAAGCCGATGGGGTCAGGTGACACCAGCGCCTCGCCCTCGGCGTGGCCGGGTTTGATCACGCGACTAGAACACAGATTGCAGGACATCAACGGATCAAAAAGCCGCACTCTTCACTTGCCCATCGAAGTTCAAGCAGTCCTCCACCCGCTGGCGCTGAACCGGGCTCAGTTCATCAAGCGCGAAGTAACGATACTCAGAATGTTCCGGGCTCAACCGTATCTCAGCATCGGACGGCGGCACCGCCAGGCGGCAGCGGAAAATACAAGCGTGCGAATTGTAGACTCGATGGTAGTACATCCCGCTAATATAGCATACTTCAACCTCGCAGCCAAGTTCCTCCAGGCACTCTCGGGCAAGCGCTTCGTGAACAGTCTCACCTGGCTCAAGAGAGCCACCAGGTAGTCCCCATTGCCCACCATCGTAGGTCGCCTTGATCTGCAAGACCTGCTGCTCGTCATTGGTAATGACTGCATGAACGCTCAACCTGTACGTGTCTTGAAACGACATTGGTTTGCCTCACTTCTTCCCCGAAGCATTTCCTAATTGATACTCTGAGACGAGGTGAAAGTGCAGTTGAGCCACATCTTGATACTTGCCGCCATTCACGATGAGCCGATAGCCGGTCTCTTCCAAATTCAATTCTGCGATGAGGCTCCGTACAGTTTGGAACAACTCGGCCACGAAATCACAATCGGCTTGCGTCAAATCGGTGAGGCTACCAATTGCTTTCGGCTCAACTCAGATTCGAGGGGTAAAACGAGCATCAGGACAGATGATCGTCTATATGCCCCCACATCTGGGACAAGCGGGTCGCCTACAACTAGAT
>JAUWOI010000134.1 GCA_030612185.1 Anaerolineae bacterium | reverse complement strand
GTTACTGAGCGCCCTGCGACAGTTCCAACGGGTTTCCTGGATGGTGCTGGCCGTTGGAGTGGCAATGCTGTTGGCTCTGGCCTGGTTGACTATCCGCCAGGCGTTCCGGCCCATTGGCAGGCTGACCGAGACAGCGATGGCCATCGCCGCCGGCGACCTGACCCGCACCGCGCCGGTGGCAAGCGAGGACGAGATTGGCGACCTGGCTCGTGCTTTTAACAGCATGACAGAACAACTTCGCGGTCTCATCAGCGGGCTGGAGCAGCGCGTCGCCGAGCGCACCCGTGACCTGAGCGTCTCGGAGAAACGGTTCCGGGACGTTGCCGAGAGCACGGCTGACTGGATCTGGGAAGTGGACGGTGCGGGCCTCTATACCTACTGTTCCGAGAGTGTGGTGGACGTATTGGGCTACGCATCTGAAGAGATCCTGGGCAAGAGACCGTTTGAGTTTATGCCCCCTGACGAGGCGGCTCGCGTGGGTCAGGTCTTTGCCGAGATCGCCGCGGACAAGCAGCCGATTGTGGACCTGGAGAACCGCAACCTGACCAAAGATGGAGATGAGGTGGTGCTGCTGACCAACGGCGTGCCTATCCTGGACGGCGAGGGTTACCTGCTGGGTTATCGAGGCGTGGACAAGGACATCACCGGGCGCAAGCGGGCGGAGGCGGAAACCCAGCGCCGCTTGCAGGAGATGACTCTTCTCAGCCAGGTCACCACTGCCATCACTTCAGCCGTGGATGTGACCGACGCCCTGCACAATGTGTGCGCCGAACTGGCCTGTTTTCTCCAGGTTCCCCAGGCGGGCTTTGCCATCCTCAACCCTGAACGCACCGCTGCGGAGGTGGTCGCCGACTACCACCCCCCGGGTAGCCCCAGTGCCATAGGGGTCGTCCTTCCGGTGGCCGGCAACCCCTCCATGGCCTACATTCTGGAGCATAAAGCCCCCTTGGCGGTCACCGATGCTCAGACTGACCCACTCCTAGCGCCTGTGCACGAGGTCATGCGCCAGCGGAACACCCAGTCCCTACTCATAGTGCCGGTCATAGCCGGCGGAGAGGTGATCGGCACGCTGGGGTTTGACGCCTTCCAACGGCGGGTGTTCGACGATGCCGATATTGATCTGGTCCAACACGTGGCCAGCCAGGTGGGTCAGGTGTTGATGCGCAAGCGCGCGGAGGAGGAAATCAAGCGCCGGAGTGAGGAACTGGAGGCGCTGCGCGAAATCTCCCTGGCGGTTACCGCTCAACTGGAACTTGATGAAGTCCTGCTGAACGTCGTGGAGCGAGGCTGCCGCCTGCTGGAGGTCGGGGCGGGAAGCATCGATCTCGTTGATGAGCAGAGAGGAGACCTCGAACTGGTCGTCAGTCGCGGCTACACGATAGACCACACCGGCACGCGCCTGACGCCCGGAGAGGGGCTCGCCGGCAAGGTGCTGCAAAGCGGCGCACCGCTGGCCGTGGACGATTATCGCCACTGGGAGGGACGGTCGCCGGACTGGGAGGCCGAACCGCTCACCGCCGCTCTCGGTGTGCCCCTCAAGCGTGGTGGGCAGGTCATCGGCGTCCTGAGTTTCGCCGAGGTGGCCCAGGCTGGAGGTTTTGACGAGCACGACGTCTGGCTGGCCACGCTCTTTGCCAACCAGGCGGCTATCGCCATCGAGAACGCGCGGCTGTACCAGGCCGCGCAGGCCGCGCGCGAGAACGCCGACACTCTGCGCGAAATCTCCCGCGCCGTGGGCTCCACGCTGGAACTGGACGAGGTGCTCTCTCTCGTCCTGCGCCAGTTGAAGCGCGTGTTGACCTACGACACCGCCTCCATCCTGCTCTTCGCCGGCAGCGAGCCCGCTATGGTGGCCGTGGTCGGCTACGAGGACGAGGAGATGGTGAAGACCGAGGCCTCCCTGCGCCTGGGCGATAGTATCATCCTGGAGGCCATGGCCCGCGACCACCGGTCCGTCGTCATCGCCGACGTGCGGGAGGACGAGCGCTGGATTGGGGTGCCCGGGGCCGAGGAGGTCCGCGCCTGGATCGGAGTGCCGCTGCTGGTGCGCGACGAGATGACCGGCGCCCTGATGATTGACAGCACGCAGCCCGGCTTCTACACCGAAGCGGACGCCGCAATCGCCCAGGCCCTGGCCAACCAGGCCGCCGTGGCCATCGAGAATGCGCGGCTGTACCAGGCCGAGCAGCGCGGGCGGGAGATAGCCGAGGCGTTGCAGGAGACGGCGCGCGTCGTCAACACCAGCCTCAATCTGGAAGAAGTCCTGCCCATCATCCTGGAGCAACTGGCGCAGGTGATCGAATATGATAGCAGCGCCGTGTTGTTGTTGGACGACGACCGGTTCAAAGTGACGGCCGGTCGAGGTTTCCCTGACATGGAGGCGGCGCTGCAGATCTCCTTCAACGCCGACGAGGATAACCTTTCCTCAGCCACGATGCACGCCCGGCGACCATTGATCATCGAAGACGTTCAGGCCGACCCGCGTTGGCGGCCGGACCCAGGGGTCACCCATATTCACGGTTGGATTGGAGCGCCCCTCATCGCGCGAGACAGGGTCACCGGCATCCTCAACGTAGACAGTTGCCAGACAGGGGCCTACAGTGAAGAGGATGGGCAGTTGGTCTTCGCCTTCGCCAACCAGGCCGCCGTGGCCATTGAAAACGCGCGCCTCTTCGAGAAGATACAGGAGCACACAGCCCGCCTGGAGAAGACGACCAGGGACCTGGAACTAGTCCATCAGGTTTCGCAAGTGGTCAGTTCCTCGCTCGATCTGAGCCACATCCTGGAGACGACCGCCGAGCAGATGGTGACGGTGTTCGAAGCGGACCACAGTGGTATTCTGCTCTTTGACCGGGCACAGACCTACGGGCAGGTGGTGGCCGAATACCCATCCACCGGGACGGTGGCGGAACGGTTCCCGGTGGAGGGATACCTGGCGGCCGAGCGCATCATCGCTGACCGTGAGCCGTTGGTGATCGAGGATGCGTGGAGCGACCCGCTGATGGCCACCGTGCGGGAGGCGATGCACAGGCTGGATATTCGCTCGATGCTCATCGTGCCCCTGATCGTGAAAGGGGAGGTGGTGGGGAGCATCGGTCTGGACGCCGTGGGGCAGCAGCGGCGCTTCAACGCCGAGGAGGTGGCCCTGGCTCAGACCATTGCCAGTCAGGCCGCCATCGCCATCGAAAACGCCCGCCTGTACGAGCAGGCGCAGCAAGAGATCGCGGAGCGCAGGCGGGCGGAGGAGGCACTGGAGCGGCGGGCGACCCAGTTGGCCACGGTGAGTGAGGTAGGGCGGCAGATCACATACCTGCTCGAACCGGACCCGCTGCTGGACCACATTGTGAACCTCATCCGCGAGACCTTGGCCTATCACTACGTTTCCATACTCCTGATTGATCCGCCCACGGGGGAGTTGGCACTCAGGGCGGGGGCGGGTTATGATCTGGAGTCTGTGAAAGCATTGCGCCTCAGAGTGAACGAGGATAGCATCTGCGGCTGGGTGGCGGCCAGCGGCGAGCCACTGCTGGTAGGCGACGTCTCCCAGGAACCGCGCTACTACACGGTGGAAGCGCTGGCCGACACCCGCTCGGAATTGACCGTGCCCATCCAGGTCAAGGGGCAGGTCATCGGTGTACTGGACGTGCAGAGCACCGAACGGGACGCCTTCGATGAAGACGACCTGTTCACCCTGTACACACTGGCCGACCAGGTGGCAGTGGCCCTGGAGAACGCCGGATTATACCAGGAATTGCATCACTACGCCGAGCAGTTGGAGCAGCGGGTGCAGGAGCGCACCGCCCAACTCTGGGCCCAGTACGCCCGCCAGGACGCGGTCCTCCGCAGTGCCTCCGACGGCATCGTCGTCACCGACGCTAGAGGAGCCATCCTCCAAACCAATCCCGTCGCCCAGGCATGGCTCGCCCAGACCATCTCTCTGGATGACGCGGCGCGGCTGCAGGAAGCGGTACGGGACGTGGCACAGCGAGCCAAGGAGCAGCCAGAGACAGTGCTGGAACTGACAGGGCTGGACCTGGAACTGAGGGCAGCACCCATCTTGGAGCCAGGGACAGACGAAGCAGCGGCAGTGGTGGCCATCCACGACGTCAGCCACCTCAAGACGCTGGACCGGATGAAGTCCCGCTTCATCTCCAACGTCTCCCATGAATTGCGCACCCCCGTCACGACGATCAAGTTGTACACGGCACTCCTGCAGCAGGCGTCGCCGGAAAAGTGGGGGAAGTATCTGGAAACGATGGAGCGGGAGGTGGAGCAACTGGCGTGCCTGGTGGAGGACATCTTGCAGATTTCCCACATTGACGCCGAGTGGATGGAAATAGAGCCCCGGCCAACCTCCATCAACGAGTTGACCGAGACGGCTACCTTGCGCCACCTTGCGCTGGCCCAGAACCAGAGGCTGACATTGGAGCACCGGCCAGCAGAGCCGGGGCCGGTGGCGCTGGTGGACCCGGAACAGACAATGCAGATACTGAACAACCTGGTGATGAACGCGATTCAGTACACGCCAGGGGGGGGACAGATCGTGGTGTCCACCGGCAAGCAAGAAACAAATGGACGAGTCTGGAGCACGGTAGCAGTGGCAGACACGGGGATCGGTATCCCGGAAGAGGAACTACCGCGCATCTTCGACCGGTTCTTCCGAGGGGAGGAGCCACAACTGATGCAGGTACCAGGGACCGGACTGGGGTTGGCGATCGCCAAGAGTGTTGTGGAATTACACGGGGGGCGGTTGACTGTGGAGAGCCAGGTGGGGGAGGGCACCACCTTCACCGTCTGGCTGCCGCTGGCCTGAGTAGAGGAACGCAGGGGCAGAGGAGCAGATAATGGGAGGTAGACGAATGAGTGGACAATGTATCCTGGTCGTCGAAGATCACGTGACTCTCCTGGCAGGCATCCAGGACGTCTTGGAGGCGGAGGGCTACACCGTCTTCACCGCTACCGACGGGATGAAGGCATTACAGATTATGAAAGAGGTATGCCCCGACCTGATCGTGGCGGACATTATGATGCCCCGAATGGACGGATACGCCCTCTACGAGGCAATCCGCGCCCAACCGGAGTGGGTGGCCATTCCCTTCATCTTCCTGACCGCCAAGGCGGAGAAGGAGGACGTGCTGAAGGGGAAAGACCTGGGAGCCGAGGACTACATCACCAAGCCGTTTGAGCACCAGGAACTGCTGATCGTAGTCCGCGCCCGGCTTGGGCGTGCCCGGGCCATTCGAGAAGCCACGGAAGCGGAGTTCGACCAACTCAAGCAGCAGATCGTCACTGCCCTGAGTCACGAAATGCGCACCCCCCTCACCTACGTCCGTGGCTACACCGAACTGGCACTGGATGACGTCTCGTCTCTCGCCCCCAACGCCCTCCAGGAGTTCTTGTCTGGGATCAAACGGGGCGCCGACCGGCTGACCCTGCTGGTGGAGGACTTCCTACTCCTGATCCGGCTCGACACCGGCCAAGCGGAGGATGAATTCCGTACTCTGGCCTCTGTGCACCATAACCTGGATGTGATCCTGGAGCGCACGGCACGGCAGCACGAGGAGCAGGCCACAGCCCTGGGCGTGACGTTGGAGACAATCGTGGAGCCCGACCTGCCCCCAGTGCGGCTGTGCGAGCCCCTTTTTATAGATGCTCTGGGACGGCTGATAGAAAACGGCATCAAGTTCTCCCGGGGCAAGGGGAAACGGGTAACGGTGAACGCCCGGGCTGTGGACGACTCGGTTGAGGTGGCCGTGGCGGACGAAGGAGTGGGTGTCCCTCATGAAGATATACCTCACCTCTTTGAGCGGTTCCGGCAGATCGGCAGAGATAAGATGGAGCAACAGGGAGTCGGTCTGGGACTGGCCATCGCCAAGGAATTGATCCACCTGCACGGCGGTGAGATCACAGTGGAAAGCGAACTTGGGGTGGGTAGTACCCTCACCATCCGGCTGCCGGTGGCTGAAGAATAGAACTTTCGTTACTACTCAGGTGCAACGCACTTTTGCTACAAATTTGCCTGTTCTACGGTGCAATCCACTGCGAGTACTCGTGGCAGGCTGCTGGACGAAATCGTGGAATGGCAAGAAACAAGTGCGTTGCACCTTATGGCCACGTTAACGCATCTGTAACGATTCTGTCCCTCTGTCTCCTCGTTTTTGGGCTATAATAGTCACAATCACAATACTCATGGAGGCAAGAGGACATGATACACAAGACTCGATTAGTCATCATCGTGGGCATACTGTTGTTGCTGGTGCTGAGCAGTCTGGCCTGCTCTATCAGCGGCGCGGTCGACGTAGATGGCCCCCTGGACACGCCCCAGGCCAGCGAGGAGGAAACCGCAGCACCCACCACGCTACCTGCCGAGCCGACGACCCCGCCGGAGGCAGAGACACTACAGCCCTCAGAGGCAACGGTCCTGCCAGAAGCAGATACCCTCCAGCCCACAGAACCACCGGCCGCCGCCGACACACCCGTGCCGACGGCACCACCACCGACAGTACCGCTACCGGCGGCACCGCCGGTCGAGGCGCCCGCCAACAAGGAGCCACTGGAGGTGGCCGAGATACCAGAACTGGAGGTTACCACCCTCGATCCGACCGGGGACGACGGGATGGGCCATCTGAGCACCTTCCGGCAACGGATGACGGTGGACTTCACCGCTCAGGACACGGGCTACAGCGGCATCTACCATTACGATGCAGAGGTCAATACCGCCGAGCAGGCAATACACATCACCGTCAGCGCCGAGGGGCCTGCGGCGCAGGAACTTCCCGCGAACCAGATTCAGGCCATCTGGATCGGGACCCAGTTGTGGCTCAAGTTGGGCAACCAGCCCTGGCTGCCGGTTCCGGAAAGCGTGGCAGAGATCCAGTTCGACGAGCAACTCTTCTCAGTGGGTGACTTCCTGCCCTACGTGCAGTATTTCCAGAGGGTCAGCGAAGAGGTAGTCAACAGCGTCCCCTCAGCCCACTACACCTACGATGCCCAGGACCTGCCGACCCAGTACGGCAGCGTGAGCGGCCACGGGGATGTGTACGTGGCCCTGGATGACGGCTACGTGGTGCGTTACACACTGGATGGGAGCGGTACCTTCGAGGATTACTTCCAGGGGAGCGGCACGTTGCACCTGGTGTACGACACCTACGACGTCGGTGCGCCGATCAGTATTCAAGCGCCGCGCCGCTTTTAGCGTGCTGCCCAGCGACCTGTGGCGCTACAGAAGTCAAGACCTCGGAGGTTTCCGTAAGGCCATTTTCAGGCTCAAAAACTGCCCTAAATGACGTGCCTGGTCAAGCGAGACACCAGGTAAACCTCTGAGGTCTGCCCATCCACTATATCCCCCGACTATCTCAAACCTGTCCTCCACCTGGCACACCGGGCACGGCCCTTCAATGCTGACCACCTCGATTGTCAAGTCACCCGGCATTCACCTTGTCCCTAACACTCACGGATAGCCCCTGACGACTGCGGGTAGGTAGATCCAGGCCACCCAGGGCGACTGTGCAGGTATAGCAAACTCCCATACCAGCGACCACGGCCCGCTACCGCAGGAGTTGGAGGCCTGCACCTGCCAGTAGTAGGTAGCGCTGTCGGGCAACTCGCTGCCCGGAGTGTAGGACGTGCTGGAGGTGGTTTGATTGATCTCGGGTGAACTAAAGCCGAAGTTATCGTCTACCTGGATGCGATAGGATGTCGCCCCGCTCACACTGACCCAACTGAAGGTCGGGGTGGTATCGTCGGTTTCGCTCGCGTTCTGGGGCGAGGACAGGCTGGGAGCCGATGGCGTGGGACAAATGGTGTAGAAGTCCCAGGTATCACCCGTGGTGGAAGCACCGTGATTGTCGGTGGCGACGACGTACCAGTAGTAGTGGGTGCCGTAGTCCAACGTGCCCGGATCGCACGCAGGGGTGGACACGTCGTTGCAGATGAGATTGTCCGGAGTGCTGTCGTCGGCCTCAAAGTAGACGTCGTAGGTGACCGTGTCACCGGCGTCGGGGTCCCCTCCCGTCCAACTCAGGTCTACATTGATGTCCTGACCGGTAGCGCCATCCGTTGGTGAATGGTTGCTGGGTATGTTGGGCGGACTATTGACATGCATGAGAAAGATCGTGTAGAAGTAGTCCGCCCCCCCCGCGCTGGGATGGCTGTACTCCCGCACCATCAGGTAGTAGGTGCCGTCGGCAGGCAGCACGTAGACGATAGAGGAATCAAGGCCATCCTGGTCATCGTTATGGGTGAGTTCGGTGACCCCGTCCGTGTCGTAGAGGTAGAGATAGGAGTCGAGAGAGGAGCCGATGGCCTGGGCATCTATGTCCGCGATGATTGTGTCCCCAACGTTGCCAGCGAAGGAGTAGTAGTCCACATCGCCCGCCGGGCAGATGTCAGGGTCGGATAGCGTGGTGTTATAGCTAATGGATGTCGCTTGCCCTGGCGCATCGTTGGGTTCGTGCGGGTCGTTGCAAGCAACACTGCACCAATTCAAGACAGCGTTCATCGCATTCAGGCGGTCAGTTTCGTTGGGAAGCGCCTCAAAGGGGAAACCCCAGAATGTGGTACGGTAAACTCCGCTGTCCTTGTTCACCGCTGCATCTCCCTGGTCCCCGCTGAAGGCCAGTTCGGCTGTACCATCTGGCGAGATTCGGTCACTGTAGTTGGCAAAGGGATAGTTGAGCGAGTACGGCCCCATCCCGCCAAAGACACTGCCCGTGCCGATAACTGTGGTTTGAATCACATCGCTGCTGGCAGAGTCTACACCCAGATACACGGACATGAACGTAGTCAAGCCGCCCCGGTCATACAGGTAATCCTGGCTGCTGACGAACAGGCATTTGCCATCATCCAGGAACGAAGCTAGTGCCGCCTCCCCAGCCGTGCCAGGTCCGGCGAAGCCACCATACTCATAACCGGTAAACCAGATAACTGTCGAGTAGGAGTCAAGCGTGGCTGCATCAGGTTCGTTGTCACTATTGCCGGTGTCCCATATATTATATGTCATGCCAAGTGAATCTAACACGTCTGTGTAAAAGGAACGTACATCAGGGTTGTTATCGTCATCATCTACCAACAGGATTGTGGATGGGCCGCAGTTGAAGGTGGCAGCGTTGTCTACGTTGCTGTAGCCAGAATACTGCCCGTCGCCGTAGCGGTACGCTCTCACGCGATAGTAGTAGATGGTGTCACAGTCCAGCCCGGTGTCGCTGTAGCTGGTGACGTTGGCCCCCACGGTACCGATCTCCGTCCCGCTCGTGCTGCCATTGGGCGAACGCTCGATGTGGAAGTCCGATTCGTCGGACGAGTTGTCCTGCCAGGTCAAGTTGATTTGGGTCTGCGAGGCAGCCGTGGCGTTCAGATTCGAGGGCGCATTCGGCCCGGAACACGCCTGCGTGGTGGCATTGTCTACGTTGCTGTAGCCGGAGTACTGCCCATCGCCGTGCCGGTGCGCTCGCACGCGATAGTAGTAGGTGGTGTGGCAGCACCGCCCAGTGTCGCTGTAGCCGGTGCCGGTGGCCCCCACGGTACCGATCTGCGTCCGGCCCGGGCGCCCGGGCGGCGGGCG
>JAUWOI010000145.1 GCA_030612185.1 Anaerolineae bacterium | reverse complement strand
CCGGCCGCCGGGCGCGGCCTTCTGGCCAGACGCTGGGACTTGAATCTGACATTGATCTCCGGTACCCGAAATGGAGAATGAAGAATGACGAATGGAGGGTGCAGAACAATGAGTGATATGGTCCGAGCGTTTGACGCATTGACGGCAGAACAACAGTCGTTTGCTGGAGGCAAAGGTGGAGCGCTGGCCCGGCTCTATCAAGCAGGCTACCCGGTGCCGGATGGGTTTGTCATCCTGCCCACCGCTTTTGTTGATGACGAACTGACACCTGAAGCCTGGACACAGGTGCAGGCGCATCTTGACCATCTACGCGGAACAGACGGCCAGACCACATTCGCCGTGCGCTCGTCTGCGATGAGTGAAGATTCGGCGCAGGCTTCGTTCGCAGGCGAATTCGAGACGGTGTTGAACGTACACACCGACGAGGAGATCCGCCAAGCCATCCACACGGTGTACCATTCACGGCAAAGTGAGCGTGTACGGGCCTATAGTCAGGCCAAAGGCATGATGCCCACCCAAGCGGGTGGGATGCACGAGGTCGCCGTCATCGTCCAGCAGTTAGTGCGCGCGGATAGTGCTGGAGTGTTGTTCACTGCCCACCCGGTCACCGGCCAGCGCGATCAGGCCATGATCAGCGCATCCTGGGGCCTGGGTGAAGCCATCGTGGGTGGAATGGTGACGCCGGACACGCTCATCGTGGACAAGGCGACCGGCCGCGTGCTCACGCGCGAAACGGCCGACAAACAGGTGATGACCGTGCGCCTGGAGAGCGGCACCAAAGAGCAGCCTGTCCCAGAGACAAAGCGGAACGCCCCTGTGCTCTCTGACGAACAAGCCGCCGAACTCGTGCGGATGGGCGTGCAAGTTGAGACGTTCTACGACATGCCTATGGATGTCGAGTGGGCCATCGCCGAGGGAAAACTATATCTGCTCCAGGCCCGACCGATCACCGCCCTGCCCGAACCCGAACCACCGGTCCCAACCGAGTGGAAACTGCCTAAAGGAATGTACTCGGCTATGCGCAACAACATTGTCGAATTGATGGCCGACCCGCTGACCCCTCTGTTCGGCACGTTAGGCCGGGCCGCTATCAACACCAGTTTTCACCGGCTGCTGACCGATTTTTTCGGCAGGCCAGACTGCATGCCGGAGGAGATCATTATCGCTGTCAACAAATACGCCTACTATAATGGTTCGCTGACGCTGGGACAGATTACGCGAATACTTTTGGGCAGCGTTGGGATGCTCAAGTATATGTTCACAGGTGCGGTAGAGCGGTGGACCGAGGCGGGCCGTCCGCACTACGTGGCTACTGTGGAGCGCTGGCAGGCCGCACGCTGGCGCGAACTACCGTCCACTGAACTCCTGGGTACGGTGCGCGAGCTTGCGGAAGCAGCGATTGACGGCTACTTGGCGCTTGTGTCCGGCGTCCTTCCAGCCGCCTGGATCAGCGAAGCCCTATTCACGATAACATACGGCAAACTGATCAAGCGGCGCGACGATCCGACAGCGCCCACCTATCTGCTGGGATTCAACAGCATCCCCATCCAGGCCGAGAAAAAGTTGTATGACCTGGCCGAGTGGGTCCGCGCGCACGCAGATCTGGCTGCTTATCTGACCGACACGCCAACCGCGCAACTCGCCGCCCAATACGCTCACTTCGTTCAGTACAGGCTTGGGAACGGCGAAACCCCACCAGACGTGGACGCAGACGATTGGCGCGAGTGGCAGAGCCGCTTCCAGGCGCATCTGGAACACTATGGCCACACCATCTACAATCTCGACTTCGCCACCCCGGTGCCCGCCGATGATCCAGCGCCGCTGCTGGAAACGTGCAAGTTGTTCATCAGCGGTCAGGGGGTCAACCCGCACACACGCCAGCAGGCCGCCGCTGAGCGGCGCGAGCAGGCGATGCAATCTGTGCTGAACAGGTTGAAAGGGTTGCGCCTCAAGATCTTTCGCAAACTCATCGCGCCAGCGCAACGGTACGCTCCTCTGCGTGAAGATGGGCTGGCTGACGTCGGCCTGAGCTATCCTTTGCTGCGGCAAATGCTCCGAGAATTGGGACGCCGCTTTGTCGAGGGCGGAATGATCGAACAGCCTGACGACGTCTTCTGGCTGAACCAAGACGAGGTTGAGCAAGCAGTGGGCAGGCTGGATCGTGGTGAGGCCTTGGATTGTCTGAGCGCGACCATCCCGCAGCGCAAAGCAGCCTGGCGCGCCGCCAGACGTGCCGCGCCGCCGGTGATGCTTCCTCAAATCAAATTCCTGGGGGTAGACATCGGGGAACTTAAGGCGCGGAAAGGTGGGCGCAAAGGGGATACGCTCAAAGGCGTTGCCGCCAGCCCGGGCTGCGTGACCGGTCCGGCCTGCGTCCTGAGTGGCCCGGAGGACTTTGCTCAGATGAAGACTGGCGATGTGCTCGTGGCCGCGATCACCACGCCAGCCTGGACGCCGTTGTTTGTCCGCGCGGCAGCCATCGTCACCGACGTGGGCGGGCCGCTCAGTCACGGCTCGATTGTGGCGCGGGAGTACGGCATCCCGGCCGTGTTGGGCACGGGCACAGCGACCAAACGCATTCGCAGTGGTCAAGTCATCACCGTGGATGGTAGTGCTGGTGTGGTTACTTTATCGAAGAGCGGGGAATCGGCTGGCAATCGGCGACCCGCTGGCTGAGGCTACTCCAGAAGATAGGCGGGCGGTGTCATTGCGAGCGCAGCGAAGCAATCTCCCCCTGGCCCATTGGGGGTTGCCACAGCGAGTACTCCACTGCGAGTACTCGTGGCAGGCGTGGCGGGGCTTCGTCGCTGCCCGCCACGCTTCGCTCGCGGCTTCGGCTCCTCGCAATGACAGGTTGACTGTGCTGGATTCCCCCGGCTCGCACGATGCGAGCCATCCGCGCCACCCTCGACGTGTTTGATGCTCACCGAGTGACGGTCTACCTGCCCGAGTTCCTCGAAGCGGTTGCGTCCGACCGCGCTTTTGTGGTATAATGTTCATATCTCGACCCGTCTCACTGTCCCATCCAAGGGGGTGTCGCGTGCCGGTCAGCGACTCAGATCATGCCTGCTTCCGTGATCCGAACTATCTTGCCCTTGAGCAACACTATGTGGACCATCCCATCGCGCTTTACACGGGGGCGGGAGTCTCGTGGGCAGAGGATGCCAGGTATGGTTTGCGTGGCTGGGACGACTTTGTGAAAAAAATCCTGATACAGCACGAGGGTCCAGATTCAGCAGCCCTGGCAGAGTTTGATCAGAGGGTGGGGCGGGAGTGGGTAGATGAGCCCTGGCAGATGGCCGAGTGGGTCGCTGAACGCATCGGGCGCGAGGCCTTCGAAAGACTGGTCGTGAAATCCGTCCAGCGGGAGGAGAATTTTCCAAGAAAGTACAAGCAACTCTCGTGGAAATTTCTAAGCACAGCCCCGACGTTGAAGGCCGTGAGCGCATTTTGTACCCAGTTTGCCGGCGTCGTCGAAGGCGCGGAGTCGCTCACCTATCGCGTCTCCCCCAATCCCCGCGTGCGCGCCGTCATAACCAGCAACTACGATCCTTTTCTCGAGGCGGCCTCGTCCACAATGTTCCAACAGCCCATCCTTAAACCAGTGGCAGCGGTTGGCTCCAGCGTGGGAAGGTTGGATCAGACCCCCGTTTTCCACATCCACGGCTATGTCGCCTATCCGGAAAGAAAGAAGCCACCCAGGGACATCAGGCCCTTTGTGGCCCCGGTTGTCACGGCGAAGGACTACGAGGGAGCCTGGCGGCCGCGCGACGCCTTTTGCCCTACTATGGGCCCCCAGATCCATGTCCTGCGTCACTATACCGCGCTGTTCATCGGCTTCTCCTTCCGCGACCCGTGGGTCAATGGATTGCTGAGACGTCTGAACGATGAGCGGGAGAAGCGTGCGCCTGGCGAGCGTCTCTGCTACTATGCCCTCATGAAGCGGGAGGAAGTGCAGTCCAAAGGGGAGGGCTTTTTCACGGGGCTAGGCGTCAAGCCCATCGCCTTGAACGACTTCGCCGAAATACCTCGGCTCCTGGGCCACCTGTACCAACGGGGTCTGGCTCACGATTACGGAAACAGGATCGAACTTCCCAGCGTCGAAAAGCGGACGGGAAAGAGAACGGGAGGGCACGTGTATCTGTCCCCTGATCAGTATTGGAACGACCTTCGCGCGTGCAGGAATCGTGCCGTAAGGCGACGCAACGCAGCAATGCCGATGGTTGAAACCACCGGCTGATACGAGAAGTGCGTTAAAACGCACTAAAACGGGGCTTTCTAACCCGTTTCAACGCCCCGCGTGGGGGCGGCGACGAAAGGAGAAAGAATCATGCCTGATGAAATCATCTTCCTTCCAGTCTTTGTCTCATTCGTCTTTCTGCTCGTGAACGTGGTGATCCTGGCAATGATCCTGGGTCAGAATCGGCGGGCCGACGACAAATCTCGCGAGCAGGCAGCCACGTCAGGTCAGGGCGTCCGAGGGGAGAAGGTACTGAGCGCATCTGACATCCTCGGATGGGAGTTTGAGTATGCGCGTACCACGGCCAGCGAGGCTATGCAGGACCGGCACACTATGGTCAATTTTTACCTGTTGGTCGCAGGTATCCTGGTCTCGGGCGTCGTCGCCCTGCTGGGGCGGGATGCTGACTTCCCGGAAGCCACCGGGACTGTGCTCCTGTGGCTGCTGTGTGGGATCGGGTGGCTCTATTTCCTGAAGATCATTCGCCTGCGCCAGGCCTGGCACGACAGCGCCCGAACGATGAATCAGATCAAGGAATTCTACATCCAGCATGTGAAAGAGTTTGACCCCGACGTGCTGCGCACTGCCTTCCGCTGGCAGGCCCAGACGCTGCCGGCTCCGGACAAGCCGTGGACCGTGTTTTTCTATTCCGGTTTGCTGATCGGTCTCCTGGACAGCGTGGCCTACGTGGCGGGAGGAGTGTTATTAGATCGGCAGGCCGTGTGGTCTTTCCCCTCGTTGGTTCTAGGGCCACTGGCCCTATTCGGGTTGGCGTTTTTTGCCTTCCACGTGTGGCTGTATTTCGCCTTCTTGAGGCCGAAGCCATCGAGTGAGGCAACTCGCAACGCACAGGGCAAAGACAGATGAGCTCTCTCGGAAAAGGGTAGTAGCCCAACCGTGTTGGGCGCGGTGAGATCAAGGGTGAGACGGACGCCCTGATCTTTGACCTCTCGGAAAAGGGTAGTAGCCCAACCGCGTTGGGCGTCTTTGGCCCAAGACGGCCAATGCGATTGGCCTGTTACCCATCAAAAAGGTCCTCGTTCGACTTTCCGAGGAATCTCAGATAACAAAGGAGGTCCCCATGCCCTCAGGATCATCTCGGCCAGGAAACGCCGGTTCGTGGGTGAAGATACTCGACCTGGCCGAGGACTATTCGTTCGAAAAGTTGTTTCGAGTCGTTCGTGCGCGGCTCCGGTATCGGCGTTTTGACGGCCGGATGAGCGATCCTATCACACGCATCAACCTTGAGCGCGGTGACTCCGTGGGCGTGCTGCTGTATGATGCTCAGGATGATGCTGTGGTTCTGGTACGCCAGTTTCGCTATCCGGTCTACGCCAGTCTTGATCCCGAAAAGCGCGCCAGCGATGGCGCCAGGCAGGCTTGGCTTCTGGAAATCGTGGCCGGTGTCAAGGATGCTGGTCGGACGGTCAGGGAAGTGGCCCACAAGGAACTGCTGGAGGAAGCAGGATACAAGGTCAAGGGTGATTTGCGCCCCATCACCACCATCTATCCCAGCCCTGGCGGCACCTCGGAGCGCATCCATCTATTTCTGGGCGAGGTGGATCATCGCCACCGCGCCTGCAAAGGCGGAGGTGTCGCGGCAGAGGGAGAGGACACTCAGATCGTGGTTCTTCCCTTCCGCGAGGCCATGGAGATGATAGCCAGCGGCGAGATCTGCGACGCCAAGACCATCGTCGCGCTACAGCATCTGGCCTTGCTCAAGGTCGGAAAGACTGATATGGGGACTTCTTCATAGCGCGGCTAAGCTGCAACCAAACTCAGGGACGCAGATGCACGCAGATTTTCGCAGATAAAAACAGAAAGATCAGCGTGAATCTGCGTCCAAGGAAATTCTCGCGGATCACGCAAATGTTGCGGAGTAACTATATAGTACGAGGAGGTTGGGAATGCCGAACGCGTTGGAAGAGAGAGACTGGAATCTCCTACTTCGGAGAATCAAGGCTGGGAGATGTACTCCCTTTCTTGGAGCCGGAGCCTGTTTCGGTGTGCTTCCCCTCGGATCCGACATCGCGCAGGAATGGGCACAGGAGCACGACTACCCGCTGGAGGATTGCCGTGACCTGGCCCGGGTCGCTCAGTTTCTCGCTGTGCAATCTGACCCGATGTCTCCAAAGGAGGAGATTCTGGAGCGGTTCTTCAAAAACGTTGACCCGCCGGACTTCACACAGCCGGACGAGCCTCACGGCGTCCTGGCGAATCTTCCGCTCCCCATCTACATGACCACAAACTACGATGACTTCATGGTGCAGGCTCTCAAGAGCCGGCACAAGGATCCGAAGCGGGAGATGTGTCGGTGGAACAAGTATATTAAGGATGTATTCTCTGTCTTCGACCACGGCTTCCGTCCTACGGCCGCAAACCCTATCGTTTTTCACCTTCATGGGCACAATAAACACGAAAAGGCGGCTGAGTCGCTGGTCCTCACGGAAGATGACTACCTGGACTTCCTTGTAAATATATCAAAGGACCAGGATCTGCTTCCGGCACGGATTCAGAGAGCATTTACCGGGACGTCGCTCCTTTTCCTAGGCTACGGGATCGCCGATTGGGATTTCCGGGTCCTTTTCCGAAGTCTTGTCGGCTACCTGGAGAGAAGCATTGGCCGAACCCACGTGTCTGTGCAGATTGTACCTGGGGAGAACGGGATCTCGGAGGCGCAAAGGGCAAGAGCGCAAGAATACCTCGATCACTATTTTGGAGAACTCAAGATCCGAGTGTACTGGGGGACGTGCCGTGAGTTTACCGCTGAGTTGAGAAAACGATGGGAGGCTTTTAGCTGTGGCACTTGAATATCAACCCTATGCGGGTCCTCGCCCCTTTAAACAGGACGAGCAAGCCCTCTTTTTCGGACGGGACCGTGAAGCCAGTGATCTTCTGTCCCTCGTCATTGCCCACGGGGTAGTTCTCCTCTATGCCCCATCGGGGGCTGGCAAGACGTCGCTCATCAATGCTGGGCTCATTCCTCTGCTGGAGGAGGAGGGCTTTGAGGTTCTCTCGCTGGCGCGCGTGAGCGGCCCGCCTCCAGAAACTATCGAGACCGAGGAGAAGGTATCGATCTACGTCTTCAACACACTTATGGGTTGGGCTGAGGACGAGGCCGACCTAAAACAGTTGGCACAGATGTCCCTGGCCGACTTTCTGAAGGGGCGAGAGCATCCCACCGATGAAGAGGGACTGCCTGCACCCCGCGTTGTCATCTTCGATCAGTTCGAGGAACTACTTGTTTTCTATCCAGAGCGCTGGAGAGACAGAGAAGGATTCTTCGAGCAGGTTGGCGATGCACTAGATAGGGATCCCCTATTGCGGGTGGTCTTCGTTATTCGAGAGGATTACGTAGCCCAATTGGACCCCTACGCTCCTCTCTTGCCCGAGAAGTTACGGACACGTTTTCGTATGGAGCGTCTGCGCAAGGGGGCTGCGCTAGCAGCTGTCACGGGCCCCTTGGCGGACACGGGGCGCTTTTTTGCGGAGGGCGTGGTAGAACAAATGGTCAAGGAGTTGCTGAAGGTCCGGGTTGAGGCCAGCGCAGGTCAGATAGTTGAGATAACAGGGGAGTTCGTAGAGCCCGTGCAACTACAGGTGGTCTGCCAGAGCCTGTGGCGGGATTTGCCGCCCGACGTTACCGTCATCACACGGGACCACCTGCAAGTCTTTGGTGATGTAGACCAGGCGCTATCAGGATTCTATGAACGATCTATCAAGAGGGCGGCCCAGGAAACTGGCATAAGCGAGGGATATCTGCGCGCGTGGTTTGAGCGCAATCTTATTACACCAGCGGGGACACGTGGAACGGTTTATATTGATAGAGGGTGGGAAAGAGCCAGCGGAATTCCATACAAGGTGGTGGAGGTGCTGGAGAACTTGCACCTCATCAGAGCGGAGTGGCGAGCCGGTGCCCGATGGTGTGAGCTGACCCACGACCGCTTCATCGGACCCATCTTGGCATCCAACGGAGAATGGCGAGAAACTCACGAGACCCTATTGACAGATGCGGCGAGGGCCTGGCAGCGGCTGGGAGGTACGAGCAGCCTCCTCCGGGGCGCGCGGCTGGACGAGGCGGTCAAGTGGGCAGAGGCACACCCCACCGAACTTAACCATCTGGAGCGCCGCTTTCTTGATGCCAGCCTGGCCTTGCAGGCGCGGGAGAAGAAAGAGGCTCAGGCCCGGCGCCAGCGCAAGTTGGAGGCGAAGGCCAGGGCCGCCAAGATTTTCCGTGGCCTGGCCGCCGGTCTGGGGGTAGCGCTGTTGATTGCTACACTGGCCGCTTTCGTGGCCTTCCAGCAGCGCAACATCGCAGTTGAACAGGGCAACGCCTGGGCGACGGCCCGGACACAGGCTGAGGCGCTTGCTGCCGATCGGGCCACAGCAGAAGCCCAGGCGATCATTGACCGAGACGCGGCAGAACATGCTCAGGCCACGGCTATCGCCTCCGAATCTATGGCTATCGCCTCCGAGGCCACAGCCGCCGCCTCCGAAGCGGAAGCGCTCACTCAGCGCGAGATCGCCACCTCGCGCCAATTGGCAGCGCAGGCGTTAGCCGTGCTCGAAGGGTATCCTCAGCGCAGCCTGCTCCTCGCCGTCGAGGCGTTGAATATCACTATGCGGGCGGGTGAGCCGCGCGTTCCGGCTGCCGAAGATGTCTTACGGCAGGCGCTGGCAAATTCTGGAGGGCGCGGTCTGAGCGGTCACCAAGGTCCTATCTCTGCCATCGCCATCAGCCCTGACAACCACTGGCTGATTACCGGCAGTTGGGATGGCACCGCCCGCCTGTGGGACTTGACCGCCGCAGACCCGACCGCCGCGGCCATCGTCTTGCGCGGCCACCAGGATTCCATCACCGCCGTCGCGATCAGCCCCGACAACCACTGGCTGGTCACCGGCAGTGGTGA
>JAUWOI010000255.1 GCA_030612185.1 Anaerolineae bacterium | reverse complement strand
GCGGCCGGCGAGTTGCCGCCAGTGGAGGAGCGTCTGCCCAAGGATGTACAGATCATTGACGTATATGACTCGATCGGCCAGTACGGCGGAACGTGGCACACGATGGCCTCGGCCAGCGATATCGGCAACATCAAGATGAAGCTGTACGACCCGCCCTGGCGCTGGAATCCGGACTATTCCGGCTACGAGTCGGGCCTGGCCAAGTCGTTCGAGATGAACGACGCCTGCACGGAGCTCACCTGGCACTTTCGCGAGGGCATCAAGTGGTCCGACGGCGAGCCGTTCATCCCGAAGGTGGACTATGGGTTCTGGTGGGAAGACCTGGTCCTCAACGAGGACGTTAACGTCTCGGTGCCTTGGTACGCCTACCAGGCCGATGGCACCACCCCTATGGACGTCGAGTTCCCCGACGACTATACCATGGTTTGGAAGAACTTTAAACCGAACTGCATCGTCCCCTACATCGTGGCCCAGGGCTTTTGGGAATGGGAACCGGGGAAACACCAGGCGCCCAAGCACTACCTCTCGCAGTTCCACCCCACGTATAACTCTGACGCGAGTTACGAAGAGCTGGAACTGATGAGTAAATGGTGGGAGAACCCCGACCATCCGGTGGTCTTTGCCTGGCGCGTGAAAGACTACACGGCGGGCGAGCGCACGCTCCTGGAGCGCAACCCCTACTACTGGAAGGTGGACTCGGAGGGGAACCAGTTGCCGTACATCGACTATGTTGACATCTCCGTCATTGCAGACAGTGAGGTGCGGGTGTTGGAGCTTTCGACGGGCAAGTACGAGGCCTCGTTCCGTGGCGGCGCCGACCCCAACGACATCCCGTTCCTGCTGGAGGAGGCCGAAGCGGGTGGCTACCACCTGCAGGAAGGCTGGATGAACGGCGCGGGTGGTTGGCCGATGTGGATGATCAACCAGGACTATGTGCCCGACGAGGAGATCCGCGATCTGCTGCGCAACACCAAGTTCCGCAAGGGGCTCTCGGTGGCGCTGGACCGCGATCGCCTGATAGACGTCGTCTGGGGCAGCATCGGCACGCCGCAGCAGTGCACCATCAGCCCGCAGGCCTGGCACTTTGCCAGCCCCGAAGGCCAGGCGCTCTTCGAGGAGTGGCAGCAGTCCGACGCGCAGTACGATCCCGATCAGGCGATGGCCTATTTCGACGAGATCGGCTTTGTGGACGCGGACGGCGACGGCTGGCGCGACCTGCCCAGCGGGACGCCCTTTGAGCTGGTCATCGATTTCGCAGATTGGGGGGGCGAAGCGGCCTCGGTGAACGGAACCGAGGTGCTCGCCGGGAACCTGGAAGAGGTGGGCGTCAAGGTCATCCGGAACAACCTGTTGGGCTCGCCCGAGTGGGATCTGCGGATGAAGGAAAGCACCTTTATGCTGAAAAACGCCCACGCCTCCGAGGTGGACTTGTGGACCTACCCGGACTGGATATTCCCGCTGCGGGGCGGCGGCGAGGGGTCGCGCTCCTGGCCCATGCAGGGCAAGTGGCGCTCGAGCGGCGGCACAGAGGGCTGGGAGCCAGAGCCTGGCAGCCCTGCCGCGCGACTGCAGGCGCTGTACGATCAGGGCGTACTCGAGCCGGATGAAGAGGCACGGCACCAGATCGTGTATGAGGCCATCCGCATCCACATGGAGGAAGGTCCCTTCAACCTGGGCGCGGCCGGTGACCAGCCAGTGCCGGTGGTGGTCTCGGACAAGATGCACAACGTCTCGACGTATGGTGTGCTCGGTCCGTGGGCGCCCGCCAGCCCCGGCAACCAGCATCCTGAGCAGTACTGGATCGAAGAGTAGGCCTCCGGCAAGTCAGGTGGCCGGGTGTGGCGGGCGAGTCTTTCGCCCGCCACACCCTTAGATAGTTCACGATACAAAACGCTCAAAGCCCCCGTCTCGAGGGCGGGCCATGCAAGAAACGGCCGCTTTCTGACACTGTTTTTGTGCCTAAACCACCCCCGGGACGGGGGCTGAGAGCACCGGGAAACAGTTTTGTACCGAGAACTAGATAGGATCAGTAGATCCAGCTTTAGCCGGGGATTTGACAATCCCCTCAGAGCAATTTTTGGATCCACTGGGAATAGGAGGTTGAGATGCTCTCTTATATTGCGCGGCGTCTGGGCTATGCCCTCGTGATGGTCGTCCTGGTTTCGTTCGTCAGTTTCATCATCATCCAACTCCCACCGGGGGATTACCTGACCCACAAACTGGCGGATTTGCAGACCCGGGGCGACCGTAGCGCCCAGGACCGCATTGAGGAGTACCGGAGGCGCTACGGTTTGGACGAGCCCTTTATGTCGCAGTACTGGAATTGGGCCAGCCACTTTATCACGGGGGATTTCGGCGAGTCGTTCAAGTATGAACGCCCGGTGGCGGACATGCTGGGCCAGCGGCTGATGATGACGGCCGTCCTGGCGATCGCAACGCTGGCGATGACCTGGATCATCGCCATCCCCATCGGGGTGTATTCGGCGACGCACCAGTACTCGTTGGGCGATCAGATTTTCACCACGATCAGTTTCATCGGCCTGGGCACGCCCAGTTTCGTGTTGGCCCTGATCGTGCTGTTCATCGCGGTCGTCATCCTGGATCAAGACGTGGTGGGCCTCTTTTCGCGCGAATACCGGGACGCCGCCTGGAGCCTGGGCAAGGTGGTAGATTTGCTCAAGCATCTGTGGGTGCCGGCCATCATCGGCGCCTTTACCGGCACGGCGGGCCTGATCCGCATCATGCGAGGCAACCTGCTGGACACCCTGGGGCAGCCCTTTGTCGAGGCGGCGCGCGCCCGGGGCCTAAAAAACCGCACCGTGATCTGGAAACACGCGGTGCGCATCGCCATCAACCCGCTGATCGTGATCCTGGGCTCGGAGGCGCTGCCGCAAATTATCGGCGGCAACGCGCTGATGGCCATCGTGCTGAACCTGCCGACGATGGGACCCATGTGGGTGGAGGCGCTGCAACAACAGGACATGTACATGGCGGGCACGGGCATTGTCTTTTTCACACTGTTTCTGCTGATTGGCAATCTGTTTGCGGACGTGGCCCTGGCGTGGTTGGATCCACGCATTCGGCTCGAATAGGAGGTGGTAAACATTATGGCTACGAACGAAACATCGGCCGCCCCCGGGGCGGAAAAAACTAAAGTCAGCCAGAGCTATTGGAGCCTGGTGTGGTGGAAGTTTAAGAAAAACCGGCTGGCCATCATCGGTGGAATTGTCGTGCTCCTGTTTTACGTGTGTTGCGGGCTGCTGGCAGAGTTTATGGCTCCCTATCGCGTGCATACCCAGTCCAACTTTCTGGAGGCGCCGCCCCAATGGCCGCACTTTAGAGACGTCGAAGGCAAGTGGCACCTGCGGCCCTTTGTGTACGGGCAGGAACAGCAGATAGACACGGCGACGCGTCAGCGCACCTATGTGGTGGACATCACCAAGCGCTACCCGATCCACTTTTTCGTCAAGGCCGAGTCCTACAAGTTGTTGGGCCTGATAAAGTGGGATAGGCACCTGTTTGGCGTTCATCCCGACCAGGAGGGGGCCCACGTCTATCTCCTGGGGACCGACCGGTTGGGTAAGGATCAATTGTCACGCCTGTTTTATGGTGGCCGTATCTCCCTGTTGATCGGCCTGACGGGCGTGATTATGACCTTGTCCTTTGGAGCGACGCTGGGCGCGATATCGGGCTACTATGGCGGGGCAGTGGACATGTTTGTGCAGCGCGCGACCGAGTTCCTGGGGGCCTTCCCCGACATCCCGCTGTTTATGGCCCTGGCATCGGTGATCCCGGTAGGCGTGTCGCCCATCCTGGTATACTTTCTGCTCACCGTCATCCTGGCGTTCGTGCGTTGGGGGGGGCTGGCGCGGCAGGTGCGGGGGCTGGTACTGTCTCTGCGGGAGCGCGAATACGTGCTGGCGGCGCAAAGCTCTGGCGCCAGCGACCGGCGCATCCTGTTCCAGCACCTGATCCCCGGCGCCATGAGTCACATCATCGTGATCACAACGCTGGCCATTCCGGGCATGATTTTGTCGGAGACGGCGTTGAGCTGGCTGGGTCTGGGCATTCGCCCACCCATGACGAGTTGGGGGGTGATGTTGCAGGAGGGCGGCAATATACGCGCCATCCGTTACGCCCCGTGGCTGCTGATTCCGATCCTGTTCGTCATGTTCGTGGTCCTGGCCTTTAATATGCTAGGCGATGGCCTTCGCGATGCCACGGATCCATACGCTGGCCGATAGGAGGAGTATGTGATGAGTGAAAATCCACTGTTAGTGGAGGTCAAGAATCTCAAAGTCCAGTTCGACGTGCGGGATGGCATCATCCAAGCCGTGGACGGGGCCACCTTTAACATCGTACGGGGCCGGACGCTAGGCGTGATCGGTGAGAGCGGCTGCGGCAAGTCCGTGACCGCCAGGGCTATCTTGCGCATGGTCCCCAAGCCCGGTAAGGTCGCGGGGGGGGGAGATCCTGTATCACCGCCGCGTCGGGTCCAACGGTTCCGAAATGCCCGACATCGTGAGGATCAACGATCTGGACCCCGATGGGCGGGAGATCCGCGAGATCCGGGGCGGCGAGATCGGCATGATCTTTCAGGAGCCGATGAGTTCCCTCACCCCGGTTTACACCACCGGCAGCCACATCAGGGAGGCGGTCAGTCTGCACCGGCTCACGCCCTTCCGCAAGGTCGGAGCCCAGATAGCGGAGACCGTTCAGGCGCACCGGAAGGTCACCAAAGAGGAAGCCCGCGAGATCGCCATCGAGATGCTGCACCGGGTGGGGCTGCCGAAACCAGAAGAGCGGGTGGACAGTTACCCGCACCAGTTGAGCGGCGGGCAGCGGCAGCGGGTCATGATCGCCATCGCGCTCTCCTGCCAGCCGGCGATGCTGATCGCCGACGAGCCGACGACGGCGCTGGACGTGTCCATCGAGGCGCAGATCCTGGACATTATGCGCGATCTGCAGGAAACGGTTGACATGGCCATCATGTTCATCACCCACAACCTGGGCGTCGTCGCTGAGATGGCCCAGGACATGGTCGTGATGTACATGGGCAAGGTGGTGGAAAAGGCCAGCGCCCTCGATATATTCTACGAACCCCAGCATCCGTACACGCGCGCCTTGCTCAAGTCCATCCCCCACGTGGGCAAGAAAAGCCAGGAAAGGCTGTCCACCATTGAGGGTATGGTACCTGACCCGTTCAACCTGCCATCGGGGTGCGTCTTCCATCCGCGCTGCCCAGAGTATATGCCGGGAAAGTGCGACCGGATCGTACCATCGTGGACGCAGGTGGGAGAAGACCACTGGGCGCGGTGTCTGCTTTACGAGGAGGTGTGAGGAGCATGGCCGAACGTACACAAACCAACAACATCCTGCTGGATGTCAAGGGGTTAAAAAAGTACTTTCCCATCCACAAAGGTCTGTTACGCAAGGTTGCGGGGTACGTCAAGGCGGTGGACAACGTCAGTTTTTTTGTCCGCGAGGGCGAGACGCTGGGGTTGGTGGGCGAGAGTGGCTGCGGCAAGACCACGGCGAGCCGCTCCATCATCCGGTTATATGAACCAACCGCCGGAGATATTCACTTCAAAACCGCCCTGTTCTCATCCGACGGCAAGCCCCAGATGGTAGACCTGCGCGAGTTGGACAAAGCACAAATGAAGGCGATCCGGCGGGAAATATCGATGATCTTTCAGGATCCGGTCGGCTCGCTGAACCCTAGAATGAGCGTGTTCGACATCATCTCGGAGCCGTTGGTGATCCACGACCAGGCCACAGGCGCCGAGGAGACCGTCGTCCAACTCCTGGATCGCGTGGGGTTACGGCCGGAGCATATGCGCCGCTACCCGCACGAGTTCTCAGGCGGCCAGAGGCAACGCATTGGCATCGCCCGCGCCCTGGCTTTGCACCCGCGCCTGATCTTTTGTGACGAGCCCGTCTCTGCTCTCGATGTGTCCATCCAGGCGCAGACGCTGAACCTGTTGCAGGACTTGCAGGCCGACTTTAATCTGGCCTATGTCTTTGTCGCCCACGACCTGAGCGTGGTGCAACACATCTCTGACCGCGTGGCGGTGATGTACGTGGGCAAGATCGCAGAGCTGACTGACTCGGACACATTGTACAACAATCCACTCCATCCCTACACCGAGGCATTGATGTCGTCCGTGCCCAAGCCAGACCCCAAGTACCAGTCGAAGCGCATCATCATGTCGGGCGACGTGGCGGATCCATCCAATCCACCGCCGGGGTGCTACTTCCATCCCCGCTGCCGGTATGCCCAGGACGTATGTAGCCAGAAAGAGCCCGAGTTCCGGGAACTTGAGCCGGGTCACTTTGTGTCCTGCCACCGCGCCGAGGAGTTGCAACTGAAGGGCGTGTAGAATAAGAGTTGTAGTGGCGACTTCAGTCGCTCTGGCCCCCGCTATGAACGACTGAAGTCGTTACTACGGGAAAACCGGCAGGATATAGGAGTCGTAGTGGTGACATAAGTCGCGTGGTCTCCCATTTTGAGCGACTTAAGTCATTTCTATTCAACGCACTTAAGGAAAAGTCGCCGAAATAAAGGAGAACTCAGTAAA
>JAUWOI010000344.1 GCA_030612185.1 Anaerolineae bacterium | reverse complement strand
GGAACTTCAATCCCAACTCTACACCGCCCTGGATCAGAATTACATCGCCCAACAGGAGTTCGATGCAATCTACACCCAAGCGACGAAGACCAAAAGCCTCATCGGGGGCTTCATCCGCTACCTGGAAGGAAGGTCCAAAGTCCAACGTCGGACATAGGACGTAGGACTTAGGACTTAGGACATATCATCAAAGGAGTAAAACGATGGGAGACAAACTAGATTTCATGCGACAAGAGATCGAGGCCGCCCAGGCCGAGAAGCGATACATCAACATCCGCACGATGGATTCCCCTGCCAACGGCTGGATGGTAGTGGACGGCGAGAAGGTGCTGAACTTCTGCACCAATAACTACCTGGGGCTGGCCAACCACCCGGCACTCAAAGAGGCTGCCAAGAAAGCCATTGATGAGTGGGGAGTGGGGCCGGGCGCAGTGCGCACCATCGCCGGCACCCAGCGGCTACACGTCGAGTGCGAAAGGCGCCTGGCCGAGTTCAAGCGCGTCGATGCAGCCCTGCTGGTGCAGAGCGGCTTTTGCGCCAACCAGGCCGCCATCCCACCACTGGTGGGCCGGGACAGAAAGGCCGGCGTCCAGGACGTCATGTTTTCCGACCGGCTCAACCACGCCAGCATCATTGACGGCGCACGGCTGAGCGGGGCCAAGATCATCGTCTTCGAGCACCGCGACCCGGCCGACCTGGAGGCCAAAATCAAGGAACACCTGCCCAAATTCCGGCGCGGGCTGATGGTCACCGACGGCGTGTTCTCGATGGATGGCGACGTCGCGCCGCTGGACAAACTGTACGAGGTGGCGGCCAAATACGACGTGATGACGATGGTGGACGACGCCCACGGCGAAGGCGTGCTGGGCCAGGGACGCGGCATCGTGGCCCACTTTGGACTGGAGGGCAAGTTCGACGTCGAGATTGGCACCCTCTCCAAAGCCTTCGGTGTGATGGGCGGCGTCATCGCTGGCAAGAGCGTGGTGGTGGACTACATCCGGCAGAAAGCGCGCCCCAACCTATTTTCTAGCGCACTCACCCCAGCCGACACCGGCGCATGTTTGGCCGCCGTGGATCACGTCGAGGAGCACCCGGAACTGGTAGAAAAGTTGTGGGAAAACGCCGAGTATTTCAAGGCCGGCATCAAACAACTGGGCATAGACACCGGCCGCACCCAGACCCCCATCGTGCCGGTGATGCTGGGCGACGTGACACTGGCCAAGGAATTCAGCGCCAGGCTGTTCGAATACGGCGTGTTTGCCATGGCGCTGGGCTTTCCCACTGTTCCGAAGGGTCAGGCGCGCATCCGCGTGATGAATACCGCCGCGCACACACGCGAGGACCTGGACCAGGGGCTGGAGATCTTCGAGAAGGTGGCGCGGGAACTGGGTGTGATCTAAACCACCCGCGCCGCCGTAAACAGGCGGCGCTGGGCCAGAGACAACTCAACACCGGCTCTCTTCGGGCCAGAGGCGTCAGGGCGGACGGGGCAGGCCCAGTGACGAGCCTGCTCCGTTGACGTTCGCTATCCTACGTGCTATAATTGGGCTGCGATGAGTGAGAGGAATGAAGGAAAGCCGGTGCAAGAGTCAGCGACACCCTATGCGGCTGAACCACAGGTAGAGGTACGCATCCCCCTGTCGGCGTTGTTCAAGGCGGTGGGGTGCCTGGGCGAGGATGGACTGCGCCAGTTGCGGCAGTGGGCGGATGAACGGCTGGCTGCCCTCCCCGCTGAGGCAAGCATCCGAGAGGGAAAGCCCGGACAGACGCTGACCCGCTTTGCCGGATGGATCGCTCCGGATGACCTGACCCTGATGCAGGAGACTATTGAAAGCGGCTGTGAACAGGTAGACCTTCGCTAGCGACGAGAGACAGGCACTTCGACACGGTGGACGGCCTGCGAATCGAAGCATGGTAGACAGTCCATGCCGTTAGATAGGGAATATGCCACAAAAGGGGGCAGGCTCGGTAGCGGGCCTGCCCCGTTGATGTTCCCTTTCCTTTTAGACTTTGGCAAGTTTCGACTGCCGTCGCAGCAACAGCGGTCCCAATAGATCTATGAGCCAACCAAAGCACAACTCAACCCAAGGGACAAGCACAAACAAGCGGGGCACGTAAGCCACCCTGGCGGGTTTTCTGAGCAAGATCCAGATCCGGTTGGCCACCGCTTCCGGCTTCACACTAAACCTCTCGGCGGGTATACGCAGGCCAGCAGATTTGGTCGCAGCAGCATCATAGAACTCTGTTGACACTGGGCCTGGCTTGATCACACTCACATGTATATTCGTACCTCGCAACTCCCGGTAGAGAGACGTAGTAAAGGTGTCCATGAAAGACTTGGTCGCACTATAGAGTGCGACGCCCTGGCTTGGCAAACTGCCGGCAATGGATCCGACATTGATGATGTGACCGCTGTTGCGCACCTTCATATCCGGTAGGAACAGCAACGTCAGGTGAACAACTGCCGCCATATTGATCTCTATCATCTGCCTGGCAAGCGTCCACGGCATCTCCATGCCAAAACCATACCAGCCGAAACCGGCGTTGTTGATCAAGACGTCCACTGCTCCATAAACAGAATGAACCTCCTGGGCGACACGAAGACGCTCTCTCTCCTCCGAAAGATCAGCGGCAACGACCAATGCCTCTCCACCAAGTTCCCGTATCTGAGCAGCAAGACTCTTTAGGCGATCCTCGCGCCTTGCTACCAGGACGACCTTGAGCCCCTCGAGCACCAACCTCTTCGCAGTTACTGCACCGATGCCGCTTGACGCCCCAGTGACCAACGCCACTTTCCCTTTCCAATTCACGCTCAATTCCCTCACTCTCTGGAAGCCGCTACCGAACCTTTGCAGGGGCTACTTCGCCTGGACGGATGCCTCCTCTAGACCTCGAATCTCGAAGATATGGGGATTTCTTCAGCAACCAATAACGAACAATGGGACAAAACGCCCGTATCAAATACCGCCTGTAACCCAACAGCGCGATCATCTCCTGGATATAATCCCCCAGATCACGCCGTTGATAATTGAGAAGCCTCTGGCTTTCGGCGGTATCCACCCAGTCCGTGCAAAATGGTGTTGCACCAAACGCTTCTTCCGGCAGTGTACCCACTCCCACAGCATCCAGTATGCGCCCCACGATCTCGCGATAGTAATACTGGCAAGACTCACCACCACCGATCAGCAGGGTTTTCCCCCATACTTCCTCGCTGCTTATACCGTTGGCGAGCGCCAGCCCCACGTCTCGCGTGTGCACGTACTCCATGCGGTTGTCCAGGGGAACATCAAACATCCCCGGGTCCAGTTGTATCGCCAATGGCAACGCAGCAGACAGCCTGAGGATGGCCCACTCCAACCCAGACGACTTGACCATTCGCTCGCACTCTACCTTGTGATACGAATAGTGTTCAACAGGTTGGACCGGATCCGAAACCGTTCTAGGAGGTGTCTGATCCTGCGTCCTACCGTAGACGTGGTAGGTCGAGGTAAAGATGATCTTGGGCGGTCTAGGCAAGACTCTCATCGCGTTGAGGAGGTTTCGGGTGCCTCCCACGTTGATCTCCCTGGCCCAATCGGGCCGCGTCTCAGATTCGACTCCGGTAGTCGACATTTTGGGGATGATAAACGCCAGGTGAACCACGACGTCTTGATCGCGCACCGCAGCAGCGATCTCTTCTGGGCAACGCAAATCTCCCCACACCACCTCCACCTGTCCCCTGAACCTACGGGCGGTCTTTTCATTCGCCCGGGTCTTAAGATCGAAACATCGCACCGTGTGACCTCGATTGACCAACTCTTCCAGCGTACTCGTGCCGACGTTTCCGAAGGCTCCTGTCAACAAGACGTTCATTTATTTGACTATCTCCTCTGTAGATTTTATACCCTCCAAGAGCATCTGCATGCCCTCTTCCACAACCTGTCCCCAGTCAGTTCCTTGGGGATCGAGCAGCCCTTGTAGCACCAGGCCGACGGCCATAGAGACGATGACCTGGGCCGCCATCTCGGAATCAACGGGCCGCAGCGTACCCTCGGATATGCCGGCCTCAATCATGCCGGCGAAGAAGTCCCGATACCGCCGATAGGGAGCGATGGTCGCCTGCCAGACCGCCGGGTCGCGCGCGGCCTGGGTCCAGAACTCCAGTAAGATCGGGAGTTGGCCGCCCGCCACCTGGAAGACCTGCCGAGCCGTCCCGGCCATGCGAAGCAGCCCCTCCGGGATGGTGTCCGCCCCGGCGCGAACCGCCTCCAGTTGTGTATCCAGCCCCGCCAGCCAGCGATCCAGGAGTTCCAGAAAGAGCGCCTGTTTGCTGGGAAAGTGGTGGTAGAAGGCTCCCTTGGTCACGCCAGCGCAGCGACAGATCTCCGCCACGCCGGTACCGTCGTAGCCGTGGCAGGCGAAACACTCCCCCGCTGCTTCCAGGATACGAGCACGGGTCTCCTCTCCTCGCCGTTGTGGATTCATCTCCATCTCCCTCTCTCTCATAGAATACCGACCGGTTGGTATGATTTTACCACAGACTTCCCCAACTGTCAAGACCAACCCACTAACCAACTAACCAACCCCCACATCCCAAATCCGCTCAACCTGGGTATAATCAAATGTACGAGTTACTGCTCAGCCGCTCTTGCCGGATCGCCAGATCCGGCAGCCGGGTGGTTCAAAAACGGTAGCAATTGACGGAGAAGCACCAAAAATCCGTGTCTTGCGTCGCCCCTGGCCTGGATCTGGCGATCCAGGCCGAGCAGGGTGAGTAGTAGCACGTGCGATTGGATTAGCGGGCGGGAGAGGAGAGAAAACGATGCGCAAAATATTGACACTCGGTATAGTGCTCGCACTGACCCTGGCGCTGGCAGCACCGGCCTTTGCCCAGGGGACCACCGTTCACGTCGTGCAGCGGGGAGAGAACCTGTTCCGCATCGCGCTGCGCTACGGGGTGACGGTGAACGCGCTGGCGGCGGCCAACGGCTTGAGCAACACCAGCCACATCTACGTCGGGCAGCGATTGACCATCCCAAGTGGCGGCAGTCCCGGCCCAACCCCGCCATCCTCAGGCATACACATCGTGCGGCCCGGGGAGAACTTGTTCCGCATCGCGCTGCGCTACGGCATCACGTCCCAGGCGCTGGCGGCGGCCAACGGCATCGCCAACCCCAACCGCGTCTACGTGGGACAGCGGCTGGTGATTCCAGGCTCTGGGACCACGCCCCCCCCCACCCCATCAGGCCAGACCTACACCGTGCGGCGCGGCGACACACTCTCG
>JAUWOI010000262.1 GCA_030612185.1 Anaerolineae bacterium | reverse complement strand
CCTGCACCGGATGCGGCTGGACGTGACGCCGGTCTGGTACCAGGAGGTGAATCTGATCGGCGCGGTGGGGCACGATGTGGTGAGGTGGGAGGGGGAATATCTCTCAACCTTCGAGTTGGCGATGCGCTGGATGCAGACGGGGAACCTGGATTGCGACGGACTGCTCACTCACCGCTTTCCTTTGGATGACTATCGAGAAGCGTTTATCGTGGCTATGGACAAACAAACTCATCGTTCAGTGAAAGTGGCTTTTGATTTGTGTGAGAACACTACAACGAATTGGGAATAGAGCGAATTGAAGAAGTGAGAATCATTGTTAAACTAATACACCCTGAACTGAGCTATGACGTGCGGGGCGTGCTTCTCAATGTGTACAACAGTCTTGGCCCTATGCTCAAGGAAGAATACTACAGGGATGCCATTGTCCTCGGAACGGGGAAACGCGGGATTGTGTGCGAAGCGGAGAAGGCCTTTGAAGTCTTCTACGAAGGCGAACGAGTCGGTCGGTACTTTGTGGACGTGTGGATTGAGAACGGCAAGATGTTGCTCGAACTCAAAGTTGCGCTTGCAATCCTACCCATTCACAAAGCGCAAGCCATCTCGTACCTGAAAGTCACCAATGCCGACCTGGCGATTGTGGTCAACTATGGCGGCCCATCACTTGAGGACGAGCGGCTGCCCAACTTCCTGCGCGACAAGCAACCAGAGTTTGTTTGGCGGCCCCGGCCCGTTGCTCAAGGGTTACTCTATCCTGATCTAGTAAACGATATCCAGCGAGCCTGCCACCGTGTTCATTTCACCCTGGGCCCGGGATTCTTTCATCAGGTCTACCGGCGCGCCACAATGATCGAACTGCGTCGCAGTGATCTCAGCTACGACTATATCAAACGGTTGCCCGTGGAATACGAAGGCCAACTTCTAGGCCACCAAGATGTTCGTCTAATCCTGGTGGAAGGCAAAGTGCTACTGGCTACGTTCGCCCTTCGCCAGACCGACGAGGCCATGGCGGAACTACTCAAAGCGCACCTGCGTCGCCTGGGCCTCAAACTCGGCCTCCTGGCGAATTTCTACGGTACCAGACTCGTAGTGAGGCTGGTTCGGATCAAATAGATGCACAACGGATTTAGAAAAAGCCGAATTGGGTCGGCGTGAAAATTCGTTCCATTCCCAATTCGTTGTAGTGCTTCTGACAAACACAAAAGGAGGAGACCAAATGACAACCGCAACATCTCAACCAATCGCTACCCGGCGCGAGCGCTGGGCCTGGTACCTGTACGATTTTGGCAATTCGGCCTACGCTGCCGTCGTTCTGCTGGCGGTCTACTCGGCCTACTTCCAGGGAAAGGTGATCGGCGGCGCCGAAGGCTCCCGGCTGTGGGGGCTGGCCGTGGGCATCGCCATGCTGTTCGTGGCCGTCACCTCGCCCGTGCTGGGCGCCATCGCCGATTTTTCTGGGGCCAAGAAGCGTTTTCTTCTGTTCTGCACGGCTATGTCCATCCTGTTCACGGCCGGCCTCTTTTTTGCCACACCGGACAACGTATTGATCGGCATGGGATTCTTCATTCTGGCCGAGATCGGCTATCGCAGCGCCCAGGTCTTCTACAACGGGCTGCTGCCCGAGATCGCCGCGCCGGAGGAGATGGGGCGCGTTTCCGGCTACGGCTGGGCCATCGGGACGGCGGGGGGGATCATCTGCCTGGTTCTGATTCTGCCGCTGATCATGTTTTTGGGCGATACCTTCGCCGATGACACGTTCATCGTGCGCTTGTCGCTGGTAATCACGGCCGTCTTTTGGGCGATTTCGGCGGTGCCCATTTTCCTCTGGCTGCCCGAACGGGCCGAAGCGAGGTCGCTGCCGCCCGGCGAGAACTACCTGAGCGTTGCCTTCAAACAGTTGCGGGACACGATCCGGAAGGCCGGCCGCTTCAAGGAATTCGTCAAGTACATGCTGGCCTTCCTGGTCTACAACGACGGCGTGATTATGGCGCTGGACTTTGCCGCCATCATCGGCGCAGTGATCTTTGGCCTGGATCAGCAAATGCTGATCATCTTCGTCATCATCGTGCAGGTGACCAACGTCGTGGGCGCCTACCTCTTTGGAGGGTTGGTGGATCGCATCGGCGGCAAGAAAACTCTCATCCTATCCATCCTGATGATGATCGGCGTGGTAATCGGACTCTATTTCCACACCGCTGTCGGCATGGGCAATAGCAATCCTCCGCAGACCGGCTTTTTCATCATCGGTGCTTTCGCCGGATTCGCCATGGCCGGTGTTCAGTCAGTCAGCCGGACGATGGTGGCGATGTTCAGCCCGCCGGGCCAGAGCGCCGAGTTCTACGGCTTCTTTTCCATGACTGGGCGCACGTCGTCATTCATCGGCCCGGCGGTATATGGCTGGCTGGCCGCCGAGGCCGCGCTGTGGTACCAGGCGCAGGGACAGGCGGTGGTGCTGGCCGAGCAATCCGGGCAGCGGCTGGCGATTCTCTCGATTGGAGTGTTCCTGCTGGTCGGCCTGATCCTGCTGTTGTTTGTCAATGAGACCAAGGCCCGTGAGGCGGCGGAGGCATCATGAACGGAAGAGAACGCATCCTGACAGCGTTGGACGTCGGCGTACCCGACCGGGTGCCCGTTTGGATTCACGCGATCAATGAGGTCGCCATCGTCAACATAGGTAAATTGCTCGACGATACTGTCCCTGACGCGAAACCCGTCAATCTCATGAGCCAGGAGGAGATGCTGAGAATCCTGGACACACTCTTCATGATCCACGAAGAACTCGAGATTGACGGATTCACCTCCTTGGGAATGAGCCAACTGGTCAACGTCACCAACCTGGATGAGACCCGTTTTCGAGACCAATGGGGCACCATTTGGGCGCGCAGCCCGCACGGGATGGCCTACATGGTGGAGCCGCCATTCAAAACACCCGACGACATCCAGGACTACAGGCGCCCCGAGGTCGGGCCGGGCGAAGTGTTCATGGCGCAAATGGCGCGGGAGCGGTTCGCGGGAGAAAAGGCCCAGTTCTTTTTGATGCGCGGCGCCTTCGTCCGCTCCTGGCGGCTCAGGGGAATGCAAGAACTCTTCATGGACATGATAGATCGGCCGGATTTCGTCCACCGGTTGGCCCAGATGGTCACAGAGTACAACCTGGAATTGTGCGACCTGGCAGCGGAGACGGGCGCGGACGTGCTCATAATCGAGGATGACATCGCCAGCAACGAAAGCACGCTGGTCTCTCCGCGTCACTTTGACGAGTTCATCGCCCCGTACAACCAAAAACTGCTCGACCGCGCCCACGAGCGGGGGCTAAAAGTCGTGCGCCACAGCGACGGCAATCTCTGGCCCATCCTGGATAGGCTGATCGAAATGGGGTACGATGGACTCAACCCCTTGGACCCCCAGGCGGGGATGGAGTTAAAGAAGGTGAAAGAGTATTGCGGAGACAGGCTGTGCCTCCTGGGCAACATTGACTGCGGCGACCTGCTCTGTTCCGGGAGCGAGGAGCAGGTCGAGGCAGCGGTGATGCAGGCCATAGAGGACGCAGCGCCGGGAGGCGGTTACGTGCTCTGCTCGTCGAACTCGATTCACCCTGGGGTAAAGGCGGAAAACTTTGTGGCAATGGTCAAAGCGGCCAAGAAATATGGCAAGTACGAGGAGGAATGACGTGATGACTGCGACTTCCAAACCAATATCCACGCGACGCGAACGTTGGGCCTGGTATCTATATGACTTTGGCAATTCGGCCTATGCCTCCGTGATCCTACTGGCGGTCTATGCGACTTATTTCAAAGAGCACGTCGTCGGCGGGGCGGAAGGCTCGCGGCTGTGGGGGCTGGCCGTAGCCTGCGCGATGATCGTCGTCGCCGTCACCTCGCCGGTGCTGGGAACCATCGCTGATTTTTCCGGGACCAAGAAACGGTTTCTTCTCTTCTTCACTGCCATGTCCTGCACATTCACCGCGCTGCTCTTTTTCGTTGATCAGGGCGACGTGCTGATGGGGATGGGATTCTTTATCCTGGCCGAGATCGGCTACCGCAGCGCACAGGTTTTCTACAACGGCCTGTTGCCCGAAATCGCCGCGCCCGAAGAGATGGGGCGGGTCTCTGGCGTAGGTTGGGGCATTGGATCGGTGGGCGGCATCATCTGCCTGCTCCTGATCCTGCCGCTGGTCGTTCTGATTGAGGGCGCCTTTATCCTGCGCCTGTCGCTGGTGATCACGGCGCTCTTTTTTGCCATCTCGTCCGTCCCGATCTTTCTCTGGCTGCGGGAGCGGGCCCAGCCTCAACCGTTGCCGTCCGGTGAATCCTATCTGGCCGTCGGTTTCAAGCAACTGTGGCGCACGCTCAAGACCGCCAGACGCTTTGGCGAGTTCGTCAAGTTCATGGTCGCCTTTTTGATCTACAACGACGGCGTCATCACGGTGCTGAGTTTCGGGGCCATCATCGGCGCGGTGCTGTTTGGTATGGATCAGCAGATGCTGGTGATCTTTATCATCCTCATCCTGGTGACGAACGGCATCGGTTCTTACGTCTTTGGGCTGCTCGCCGACCGGATCGGCTGCAAGCGCTCCGTCATCCTTTCCCTCTTGATGATGGTCGGCGTGATAGTTTGGCTGTTCTTTAGCCACTCGCAGGTCAGTTTCTACTTCATCGGCGCGCTGGCCGGATTTGCCATGGCCGGCGCCCAGTCGGTCAGCCGGACGATGGTTGGGGTATTCAGTCCGCCGGGGCAGAGCGCCGAGTTCTATGGCCTGTTCGCTGTGGTCGGGCGCACATCGTCATTCATCGGCCCGGCGATCTATGGCTGGGTGGCGGCGGAGGCGGCGCTGTGGTACCAGGCGCAGGGGCAGGCGGTGGCGCTGGCCGAGCAATCCGGGCAGCGATTGGCGATTCTCTCGATTGGGGCGTTTCTGCTGGTCGGCCTGGCCCTGTTGTGGTTTGTGGACGAGAGCAAGGCCCGCGAGGCAGCCACGCAGGACGCAGGGGAGGGTTCTGCGTAGGGCACTTGACGTATGGAAAAAGCAATCCGTGTGCATAGCCCGTGTGCATAGCCCGTGTTCATCCGTGTCCCATATGGAGAAAGAGAATGACCACAGAAACAATTGATCCAGGCGAAATCCGCTTCTTTAGCGGCAGTTCCCACCCCCGGTTGGCCGCCGACATTGCCAGTTATCTGGGCGTGCCGCTCGACAAAACCATGATCACCCGCTTCAGCAACGACAACCTGTACATCCAACTCGGCGCCAGCGTGCGCTCGCGCACGGTGTTTGTTGTCCAGTCACTCTCTCCCCCCGTGAACGACCATCTGATGGAACTGCTCATGATGTTGGATATCGCCCGAGCGGCTTCGGCCAAAGAGATACACGCCATCATCCCCTACTTTTCCTTTGCCCGCTCCGATAAGAAAGACGCCCCCCGCATCTCCATCACCGCCCGGCTGGTCGCCGATCTATTACAAACGGCCGGGGCCACGCACGTGATGACCATGATGCTCCACTCACCACAAGTACACGGTTTTTTTAGCGTGCCCGCCGACCCGCTCAGCAGCCGGCCGGTCTTTGACCGCTATTTTCAACAGCGCGATTTGTCGAGCACGATCGTGGTGGCGGCGGATATGGGACACGCCAAGTCGGCCGCTCGCTTTGCCAGGGAGTTGGGATTGCCCATCGCGGCCGGCGATAAGGAACGGGTCTCTGACACAGAGGTGCGGTTTGGCGGAATAGTCGGTCAACAGGTGCGCGGGCACGAGCGGGCCTTGATCTACGACGACGAGATCGCCACCGGCGGCTCCATTCTCGAACTGAGCAATCTCTTGATCGAGCAAGATATTCAAGAGATTTGGATAGCCTGCACTCACGGGGTCTTTGTGAGAGGGGCGCTTGAAAAACTCGCCGCCATCCCCCAAATCACGGAAATCGTGACGACGGATACAGTTGCTGTTCCTCCAGAGAAGCGGAACCCCAAACTGCATACGCTTTCTGTGGCCCGTGTCTTTGGCGAGGCGATTCGGCGCAACTATTTGCGGCAGTCTATTGGAGATCTGTTTATCTTTGGAGAAGAGAACTCGTAGGCCTCAGTCCGCGCCCTGAGAGATTGGCAGGTCAAGTAGGGAGAGACACGTGCTCAAGATCACAACCTATGGCGACGTCACCCGCTTCGACCTGGGCCGCACCCTCGCCGGACGCGGGCGCTACTGGACCACCGCCTACCTGGTGGACGGCCTGCTGGTGGATACCGGCTGCGCCTTCAGTGCGCCGGAACTGGTGGAGGCGCTGGCGGAGACCCACCTAACCGGTATCGTGAACACCCACACCCACGAAGACCACATCGGCGCCAATGGCCCCCTACAACGCCGGTACGACGGGCTGGAAATCCGCGCCCACCCGCTGGCCCTGCCCGTCCTGGCCGACCCGCGCGGGCAGCAGCCG
>JAUWOI010000453.1 GCA_030612185.1 Anaerolineae bacterium | reverse complement strand
CTCACATCCCCAGCAGACAACCCCAGCCGCCAGATTGATTACATCTGGGCCAGTCCTGATCTGGGCTTTGAGGATCTTGAGATCGTTCAAACCACCGCTTCTGACCATTTGCCGGTGATTGCCACGATCAGTTTGCCATGAATTGCTGTAGCGGAGAATTCTGCATAAGAGTTTTCCGCCAGAAACACTACAGCGAATTTAGAATGGAACGGATTCATGCCTCAATGCAGTTCGTTTGCTCCGCTTGAGCGACCGGAACTTACCAGGCACTCGTGTTCGGCGCTGTTCCCAGGGTGTCCGTACCCTGATACCCTGCGGCCACCTGCGCCGCACTGCCAAAACCTGGATCATCGCAAGACTCTTTGGGTTTCGGAAAACCCAAAGAGTCTGGATCGTGGCCTGTCGCAGAGATGAGAAGCGAGAGAGTCCTTTTACCAAACGCAAGTCACGTCGGCGCAGGCGCTGATGAGAGGATCACGGGTGAGGATAGGTGCGTTGATTCGCAAGGCCGTGGCCGCAATCAGCCGGTCGTGCAGCTCTTCTTCCCATTCATGGCGGATTTCCTGCAGGGCGCTATCAATGTCAAAGTCGGGCGGAAAGTAAGATTGCCACCGTCCAGCCAGGTTAGACATAGGGGTAGCAGGTTGAAGGGGAGCGATTACCACGACCACCTCCAATGGGCCCTGTGGCACGTCGGGGGGTAGGAAAATACGCAACGTTCTATCGGTGGATGGTCGTCTCAGTCATTCAGGATATAGGCCGCTGCTGGCCGCAGGAGGCGCGCGATGTATGGTTTGTCTCCCTCCGATAAACGACTATAATCTGCATTACTGGGCTAGCGTAGAAGGAAGAGCACGATGAAACCCGAGCAGAAAGCCCGACAACAGATTGACGACCAACTCCAGGCCGCCGGCTGGACCGTCCAGAGCCGCGACGCGGTCAACCTGGGCGCGGCCCGTGGCGTCGCCGTGGGGGAGTTCCCTCTCACCACCGGCTTTGCCGACTATATGCTCTTCGTGGATAGGCGGCCCATCGGCGTGGTCGAGGCCAAGGCTGTGGGCAAGACACTGAGCGGCGTCGAAGCGCAGACTGCCAGGTACAGCGAGGGGCTGCCGCCGCTGCTCAAGGGTAACGCCTGGCACACGCCCCTGCCTTTCCTCTACCAGTCCACCGGCGTGGAGCCCTTCTTCACCGATGTGCGCGACCCCGAGCCCCGCAGCCGCCGTCTGTTCGCCTTCCACCGCCCGGAGAGACTGGCCGAGTGGGCCGGGCAGCCCCAGACGCAACGCGCCCGGCTGCGCGGGCTGCCGCCGTTGATCACCACCGGGCTATGGGATGCGCAGATTGAGGCGGTGCGGAACCTGGAGCAGTCGTTCGCCGCCGACCGGCCCCGCGCTCTGATACAGATGGCGACGGGCAGCGGCAAGACCTACGCTGCCGTCACCTTCGTCTACCGGTTGATCAAGCACGCCAGGGCCTGCCGGGTGCTCTTTATGGTGGATCGCACCAACTTGGGGATCCAGGCGCTGCGCGAGTTCCGGCAGTACGTCACGCCCGACGACGGGCGCAAGTTTGGCGAACTGTACAACGTCCAGTTGATGACCTCCAACGCGCTCGACCCGGTGAGCAAGGTGTGCATCACCACCGTGCAGCGCCTCTACTCGATGCTGCGCGGCGAGCAGGCCTTCGACGAATCGCTGGAGGCGCAACCGCTGGCCCGGCTGGCCGCCATCTTTGGCGACCGGCCCCGTGAGGTGGTCTACAACTCTTATCTGCCCATCGAGTACTTTGACTTTATCGTCATTGACGAGTGCCACCGCTCGATCTACAACGTCTGGCGGCAGGTGCTGGAGTACTTTGACGCCTACCTCATCGGGCTGACGGCCACGCCCTCCAAGCAGACCTTCGGCTTCTTCAAACAGAACCTGGTGATGGAGTACCCCCGCGAGCGGGCGGTCGCCGACGGTGTCAACGTGGACGGCTGGGTCTACCGCATCCGCACCGAGGTGACGGAGCGCGGCGGTCAGGTCAAGGCCGGGGAGTGGGTAGACAAGCGCGACCGCAAGACGCGCGACGTGCGCTGGGAGCAGTTGGACGGGGACCTGGTGTACGATGCCAGGCAGTTGGACCGCGATGTGGTAACGCCGGACCAGATCCGCACGGTGATCCGCACCTTCCGCGAGCACCTGCCCACCGAGATCTTTCCCGGCCGCACCGAGGTGCCCAAGACGCTCGTCTTTGCCAAAAACGACAGCCACGCCGAGGACATTGTGCGCATCGTGCGCGAGGAGTTTGGCAAAGGCAACGAGTTCTGCCAGAAGGTGACCTACAAGTCAGAGAGCAAGCCGGAGGAGATCATCGCCGCCTTCCGCAACAGTTACAACCCGCGTATCGCCGTGACGGTTGACATGATCGCCACCGGCACCGACGTCAAGCCGATTGAGATCCTGCTCTTCATGCGGCAGGTGCGCTCAGCCAACTACTTCGAGCAGATGATCGGGCGCGGCACCCGCATCATCAGCCAGACCGACCTCCAGGCGGCGACGCCCGACGCGATACGCAAGACCCACTTCGTCATCGTGGACGCGGTGGGCGTGGTCGAGCATCCCAAGATGGACGTGGGCACGCTCGACCGCAAGCGCTCGCTGCCGCTCGACAAACTGCTGGAGGCGGTGGCCTTCCGCGCGTTCGACGATGAGATGCTCTCCTCGCTGGCGGTGCGCTTGGCGCGGCTGGAGGGCCTACTGACCGGCGAGGAGCGGGACGCGGTCGCGGAGGTCAGCGGGGGCAAGTCGCCGCGGGAACTCTCTCACGGTCTGCTGGACGCGCTCGACCCCGACCAGGCTCACGAGCGGGCGCGGGAACAGGCCCCAGAGAGTGACGCGCCGCCCACGCAGGAGCAGGTCGAAGCCGCGCGGGCCGAACTGCTCGAAGTTGCCATCGCGCCCTTCGACAACCCCGACCTGCGCAAGATGCTCACGACGATCAAGGCACGTACCGAGCAGGTGATTGATCGGGTGACGCGGGACCGGGTCATCGGCGCGGGCTACAGCGTGGAGGACACCGAGCGGGCGCGGCAGATGGTGGCTTCCTTCTACGCTTTCCTGCAGGAGCACCGGGACGAGATCGCTGCGCTGCAGATCATCTTCGGCCAGCCCTACGGCCAGCAGCGGGTGACCTACGAGCAGATCAAGGAACTGGCGGCGCGTTTCGAGATGCCGCCCCACCTCTGGACGACGGAGGGGCTGTGGCGGGCCTACGCCCAACTGGAGCGGGACCGCGTGCGCGGCGTGGGCGGTCGGCGCACACTCACCGACCTGGTCTCGTTGGTGCGCCACGCGGTGCAGTTGGAGGACGAGTTGATCCCCTATCCCGACCTGGTGCACCACCGCTACCGGGAGTGGCTGGCGGCGCAAGAGTCCGAGGGCCGCGCCTTCACCGAGGAGCAGCGCTGGTGGCTCGACCGGGTCGCCGAGACGATTGGCGTGAACCTGAGCGTGACGAGCGACGACTTCCAGGTGGGCGCGCTCTTCGAGCGTGGCGGCTGGATCGCGGCCAGGCGGCTCTTTGGGACCGAGTTGCCGGTGCTGCTGGAGGAGTTGAACGAGGCATTAGTAATATGAGACTTCACCGTCATTCCGAGCGAGCGAACAATGAAGCCCGTCATTCCGAGCGAGCGAACAATGAAGGCCGTCATTCCGAGCGAGCGAAGCGAGTCGAGGAATCTCCTTCGCGCTGGAGACAAGAGATTCCTCGACTTCACTCCACTGCGCTCCGTTCCGCTCGGAATGACGGGTAAGTAAGGGAGAACTGACGTGGGAAGAAAGGGCGGCTACGTTTACATCGCCACCAACAAATCCAAAACGCTGTACATCGGTGGGACCAACGACCTGGAGCGGCGGATGTGGGAGCATAGGGAAAAGATAGGCTCCAAGTTTGCCGCCAAATACAATATCACCCGATTGGCCTACTACGAGAC
>JAUWOI010000332.1 GCA_030612185.1 Anaerolineae bacterium | reverse complement strand
GGATGCTCAAACGAGCGCCTTGCGGTGGCGCTTTCAGACTGATGGGCCGGTGACGTCGTCACCCACGGTGGTGGATGGCGTGATCTACATTGGATCAACAGACCGTCACGTGTATGCGCTCTCTGCCTGAGACCTGAGAGTTGAATTAGAGTTATGCAATTCATACGTAACCTTTTAGGAATGGGGAAGACATCTACCCCTCCTGCGAGTCCCCCGTCCCCACCTGTGGCGGTATCCACTCAGCCCAGGCTTGAGGTCGGATGGGTTACCGATGTGGGTGAAGTGCGTCGGCATAATGAGGATACGGCGTTGATTGTCACGGCCGCCCACGGCAGTGACGCTGTAGAACCGGCGTTCGGGATTTTCGTCATGGCCGACGGCATGGGGGGACAGCAGGGCGGAGAGGTTGCCAGTTCTCTGGCAGCGCGAGTCGTGGTTCATCACGTCATACGCCAATTTTATCTGCTCACTCTCATCAGCCAGGAGCACGACGCTAACCAACCTCCCTTGAACGAGGTGCTCGTAGACGCGGTGCAGGCGGCCAATAGTGCTGTAGCGGATCGAGTGCCCGGTGGAGGAACGACCCTGACCTGTGCGCTGGTGCTTGGCCCACGAGCCTACATCGCCCACGTGGGCGATAGCCGGGCTTACGTTGTCACAGAGGAAGGACTGGACCAGATCACCCATGATCACTCGCTGGTCGACCGTCTGGTTGAGTTGGGGCAACTTACCCGCGACGAAGCCGCCGTTCATCCGCACAAGAACGTGCTCTACCGCGCCGTCGGCCAGAGCGGTGTGCTGGAAGTCGACACCTACGTGCGGACTATTCCCCCTGGAGGACGACTGCTGCTCTGCAGCGATGGACTGTGGGGCATGGTGAGTGAGGCAGAGATAGTCAACATTGTTTTGACCTCCTCCTCGCTTCAGGCAGCGTGCGAGAGTCTGGTCGCTGCCGCAAATCAGGCTGGAGGATGTGACAATATCACTGCCATCCTGGTAGAACCGCCACTGAGTTAGGGCATATGAGCATGGACATCGAGAAGGACTACTACGCCGTACTAGGGGTGCCTCAATCCGCGACGGACGAGGATATTAAGCGCGCCTATCGCACACTGGCGCGCCGTTATCATCCCGACAGTCGGGTAGAGGCTGTCCCAACGACATTGTTCCACGATGTCCAGACAGCCTACGCTGTTCTGGGCGATCTGCATCGCCGCCGTGCCTACGACCGGCGACGGACCGAGTCAGAGTCGGGCGAGGAGGCGGCGCTTTCCTGGGAGATCCTGTCGAGTCATAACCAACTCTGTTCTCTCTACGAGGAGCAGGTTGCCTATCTCTTGATAAAGGTACAGCCGGCTGCAACCGTGCGGGGCGAACGTCTCCCGCTCAACTTGTGTCTGGTGATTGATCGCAGCACCTCGATGCAGGGAGCGCGGCTGGAACACGTCAAGGGAGCGGCACACCAGATCATTGATGAACTGCACGACGATGATGCCCTGGCAGTGGTCACTTTTCACGACCGGGCCGAGGTCGTGCTGCCCAGCCAGTTGGGCATCAACCGTGCTCGTGCTAAGGCCAGAGTCTCAACCATCTGGGCCAGCGGTGGAACTGAGATTCTGCAAGGTATACGGGCCGGACTGGAGGAACTCGGAAAGCGCCATAACAAGCAGATCACCAGCCACTTGATCCTGCTCACCGACGGTCAGACCTATGGTGATGAGGAGGATTGCATAGCCGAGGCCCGACAGGCAGGGGCACGACGCATCGGCATCACAGCTATGGGCATAGGCGAGGATTGGAACGACACCTTGCTCGATGAGATCGCAGCCCGAAGCGGAGGGGTCTCTGCTTACATCGCGTCGCCTGGCCAGGTGCGTGCATTGCTACAGCAGAGGGTGCGTGGCCTGGGGGCCGTCTTCGCTCAAGGATTGACGCTGGAGACCCACTGCGCTGAGGGCGTGTGGATAGAAAGCGCGTTTCGCATCTCGCCCTACCTGGAGCGTTTCACTCCGACAGACGACGTGATCAGCCTGGGGGCCCTGCAAGCCGACGTACCATTGTCCATCGTATTGGAGGTGGGGGTGGCCCAGAAGCCAGTCGGAGATCATCGGCTACTGCAACTTGAACTCACGGGTGATATACCGGCCTTGGGTCGTCAGGGGGATAAACTGCGGCGCGATATTCGTTTCACTTTCACATCTACTGAGTCGCCGCCCGAACCTGTGCCGCCATCCATTCTGGGCGCGTTGACCAAAATCACTCTCTATCGTATGCAAGAGCGAGCCTGGGATGTGCTGGAGAGTGGAGACGCCAACGCGGCAACCCGCCAACTGGAGATGGTGGCCACGCGCATGTTCGCTCTGGGAGAGGTCCAGTTGGCCCGGTTGGCAATGCTGGAGGCTGGGCGCATCACTAAGGGCGGTGATCCGACGGCCAGAGGACGCAAAGAACTCAAGTACGGCACACGCAGTTTGACTATTACTTCACGGAGAAAGTCTCATGATTGAATGTCCATCTTGCGGGCGTAAACACCGTCCTGGTACATTGTTCTGTAGCGAGTGTGGAGTGTATTTACCCACTGGTGGTCCTCTGCGGACTGAGCCTCTCCCCGAAGAGGAGTTGCCTATTTCGCGAGCAAATCCGTGGGCCAGCGAGCCTGTGGAGGAGACCGACGAGGCACCTCGTGTGTTATTACACATCAAGGTACTGTCCACTGGTCGCCAGATCCAACTGCCACCCGCTCCCGAGGTGCACATCGGGCGTCTTGATGCGGCTCATGGCATCTTCCCCGATCTGGACCTCACTCCTGATGGAGGGCTTGATGGTGGCGCCTCCCGCCGCCACTGCAAGATTCATCAGCGAGGCTCGACTTACATGGTTGAGGATGTCGGCAGTGCCAACGGCACCTTCTTGAATGGGCAGCGCCTGACTCCCTATTTGCCTCACGTGCTCAATGATGGGGACACACTTCAGTTGGGCCGTATCGAACTGGAAGCCATAATTCAGTAATAGGTGGTGAACGGTATCAGGAGGGTAGCGTATGTCTCAAACTGTGATGATCCATCTGCTGAACGAGGATGCCGTTGTGGCGGAGGTGGAGCGTGTTCCTGAGCCCAGCGACCAGGTACTGATTGTAAGCAATGTTCGGCTTCGTGACGGGCGCGATGTATCCTATATTCTCCCTGAAACCAATACAGTGATCTATCCCTGGACGCGCATCCACTGCGTGGAGATCCTGCCCGGCGAGAAGGAGGAGAAAATCATCAGTTTTGTCCGTGAGTGATGTGCGCTGGGATTACTGGTGATGCCTGCTCACCGTGAACTTGTTCTGGTCGTGCTCGTCCCCGCTACATCTTTGCTGAGTGTGGGGAGGGGTATCGTTTTGTGGACTTCCGCAAAGAGCAGTTAGCGATTAACGGTTAGCAGTTGGCGGATGACATCTATCTGTGGCGCGGTGGCGGAAACCACGGATTCTCTGGCTATTGTTTTGCTGTCGCCCCTGCGGTGTGTGCAGGGGTGTTGTCTTTTTCTGGATAGGGCAGAGCCTGTGGCTCTGCCCTATTTTCTTATGAGCAGTGAGCGGGATGCTTGCGCTAAGTACGGAACTAGAGGACTCCGCGCATTTGGTTCTTTATCTCTTGATCACCGATCGTGGCAGTGATACGCCCCACGACCAGGCGGTGGTGACAGCAGAGTTGTTCTGGATGAGGGGCAGGTAGATGAAGTAGTCGGGCGGGCTCGGACCGACCTCGATGTTGGTGAAGGTGCAGACGATCTGTTCACCAGGGTCGAGGTGGACCCTCACGCCGTTGTTGATGGGGTCACTGCCACCACCGGTGCAGACCACACGGTCCAGATCCCACCCGGTGGGCACGGCCTCGGTCACGTCGTAGTCGTCGGGGAGCAGGTTGCTGAACGCCTGGCTGTCGCCGTCGTCCAGGCTAAAGCCGCCCAGGTCACCGCTGAAATCAAAGCCGGTGCCGCCTGCGGGCTCGGTATCTTTGACGATGGTGATCGAGCCGCGTTGGACGTTGGTGAAGGTGCAGACGATCTGTTCACCCGGGTCGAGGTGGACCCGCACGCCGGTGCCGATGGGATCGCTGTCGCCGCCGGTGCAGACCACGCTGTCCAGGTGCCACCCACTGGGCACGACCTCGGTCACGTCGTAGTCATCAGGGAGCAGGTTACTGAACATCCGGCTGCCGCCATCGTCCAGGCTGAAACCGCCCAGGTCGCCGCTGAAGTCGAAGCCGGTGCCGCCGTCGGGGTTAGTCTCCTTGACGACGGTGATTGAGCCGCGCTGGACGTTGGTGAAGGTACAGACGATCTGTTCACCAGGGTCGAGGTGGATCGTCACGCCGTTGCTGATGGAGTCGCTGTCGCCGCCGCTGCAGACCACGCTGCCCAGGTCCCATCCACTGGGCACGACCTCGGTCACGTCGTAGTCATCAGGGTGTAGGTCGCTGAACACCTGGCTGCCGTCATCGTCCAGGCTGAAGGTGCCCAGGTTGCCGCTGAAGTCGAAGTCCGCGCCGCCGTCAGGGTCGGTCTCCTTGACGATGGTGATAGAGCCAAGCCGGACATTGGTGAAGGTGCAGAGGATCGCCTCATCCGGGTCGAGGTGGATCCTCACGCCGTCAGCGATAGAGGTACTATCGCCACCAGTGCAGACCACGCTGTCCAGGTCCCACCCGGCGGGCGCGATCTCGGTCACGTCGTAGTCTCCAGCCGACAGGCCGGTGAACGCCTCGTTTTCGCCATCGTCCAGGCTGAAGTTACCAAAGTCGCCCCTGAAGTCGAAGCCGGTGCCGCCGTCGGGGTCGGTCTCCTTGACGATGCTGATCGAGCCGGGCTGCTGGACGTTGGTGAAGGTGCAGAGGATCGCCTCATCCTGGTCGAGGTGGACCCTCACGCCATCAGTGATAGGGGTACTATCGCCGCCGGTGCAAACCACGCTGTTCAGGTCCCACGCGGCGGGCACGACCTCGGTCACGTCGTAGTCTCCGGCAGACAGGCCAGTGAACACCTGGCTGCCGCCATCGTCCAGGCTGAAGTTGCCCAGGTCGCCGCTGAAATTGAAGTTGGTGCCGCCGTCGGGGTCGGTCTCCTTGATGATGGTGATCGATCCGCGCTTGACGTTGGTGAAGACGCAGACGATCGCTTCACCAGGGCCAAGGTTTACCCGCACGCCGTTGCTGATGGGGTAGCCGTCGCCACCGGTGCAGACCGCCCTGTCCAGGTCCCAACCGGCGGGCACGGCCTCGGTCACGTCATAGTGACCGGGGAGCAGGTCGCCGAACACCTGGCTGTCGTCGTCGTCCAGGCTAAAACTTCCCAGGTCGCCGCTGAAGTTGAAGCCGGTGAATCCATCGGGATCGGTCTCCTTGGCGATTGTGATCGAGCCGCGCTGGACGTTGGTGAAGGTGCATGTGAC
>JAUWOI010000112.1 GCA_030612185.1 Anaerolineae bacterium | reverse complement strand
GCTTACCTCTTTCCCCAGGCCGACGTGGTGGGGCACGCGCTCTGTCGAGAATTGCTCGTCAGCCGCGGCATGCCAGCGTTGAAAGAGATGCAGGCCGAAGAGCCTGACCTCAAGGATGTCACGTTGCGTCTGCCCGACATCACGTTCGATAGCGGGGAGATAGGGCTTCAGTTGGCAGGCAAAGTGGTGCGACTGATCCACGCGCCAGGTCATTCACCGGACCTGGTGATGGTGTACGTTGAAAATGACCGTTTGCTGTTTGCGGCCGATGCGGTGATGCCGGTGCCGTCTATTGTGGACGGTGATGTGGAGGTACTGAGAGCGTCCTTGCGGAAAGTAGCAGAATTGCCAGTAGAGAATCTGGTCCAAGGGCACGGCGAGGTTATCCTACGTGGAGAGGTGCAGGGTGTGGTGCGGGCCAGTCTAGCCTATCTGGACACAATTGAGGCCAAGGTAGCCAAAGCGATCAAGAGCGGGAAGGGTGAGGAGGAATTGCGAGGGAGCAGTATCGAATCCTGTGGATTGTCGCGCATCCCGCTTGACGGGCTGGTACAGCAGATCCACGTGGCCAATCTTTTGGCTCTGTACGATCGTTTGGTCTCACGGTGAGTGATAACGTTGGGATCTACAATCTATACTTCAGCAGCGCCCAGATTGCTTGTAGCCCATCGTACCAGTTGATCTTCTTGCCCTCGGCGAAGGAGCGGGGCTGGTACGAGATTGGTACCTCGTGGATTCGTATCCCTCGTCGCAATATTTTGCTGGTCACCTCTGGGCAGAACTCGAAACCATTGGATTGCAGGTCGAGATCACGGAGAAGGTTGGCGCGGAAAGCCTTGTAGCCGGTTGCTTCATCGGTGATGTGCGAGCCGTACAGCAGGTTGACGACCCAACTCAGCAGTCGCCCGCCCCAGTAGAAACTCCACGATGAGCGAGGGTTCCGGTGCAGGTTGCGTGAGCCGTAGACCACTTGCACCGCCGGGTCTTCGAAAGGGGCCAGTAGCCGGGGGTACTCCTGGGGGGTGTATTCCAGGTCGGCGTCCTGGGTGATGACGACGTCACCTGTGACGTGCTCCAACGCTGTACGGATGGCTGCCCCCTTGCCCCGGTTTCGCTCGTGGTGCACGATCTTCGGCGGGTTGGGCCAGCGGGTGGCCAGTGTGGTCAGAACGGCATCAGTCCCGTCGGTCGAGCCGTCGTTCACGACGATGATTTCTTTCTCAACGGTGTCGAGTTCGACTTCTAGCACCTGCTCGACGACCTGGGTTACGGTTTCGGCCTCGTTGTAGACTGGGATGATAACCGAGATTTTCACGTGTATTCCGCCTGCATCAACCTGGATAAGCCCTCTTGTAGTGTGATCTGCGCTTCCCATCCCAGCACTTCCCGTGCCCGGCTTACATTGGCCTGGGAGAAGCGCACTTCGCCGCTCCGCGCTGGCGCGAAAGTTGGCGTGAGACTCGTGTCCAGCACCTGGTTCAACACTGCTGCCAATTGTAGCATGCTTGTCTGTCTCCCCCCAGCCACGTTGAAGACACCCCCGACGGCAGCCTCCTGCTCGCATACCAGCAACCCCGCGCGGGCCACATCTGTCACGTACACAAAATCCCGCGTCTGTTTCCCATCGCCGTAGATGACTGGGCACTCTCCCCGGGCTATCCGGGCGGCGAAGATGCTGATCACGCCCGAGTAGGGGTTAGTGGGGTCCTGGCGCGGGCCGTAGACGTTGAAGAACCGTAGTGCGACGGTCGGTAACCCGTAACTGGCGTGAAACACACGGTAGTACATTTCGCCCGCCACTTTGTGCACTGCGTAGGGTGACAGAGGACGCGGCGGTAGTTCCTCTTGCAAGGGGAGGATGGTGTGGTCACCGTAGACCGCTGCTGAGGAGGCGAAGACGATCCGTCGTACTCCGGCACGGCGTGCAGCATCCAGCACGTTCAGCGTCCCGTTCACGTTGACTCGATGGGTGGTCTGGGGTTCCTCCAGCGACGCCTGCACCGAGGCTATGGCCGCCAGGTGGAGCACGTAGTCGCATCAGGACACTGCCCGTTCCGCAGTCTCTGGGTCGGCCACGTCCCCTTCGAGTAGTTCGATGTGATCGGCGACGGCGGCCAGGTTCTCCCGCCGGCCGGTGGAGAAGTCGTCCAGCACGCGCACACGCTCGCCGTGCTCGACCAGTGCTTCGACCAGGTGGGAACCGATGAAGCCGGCCCCGCCGGTGACCAGGTACAGTGTCATCGGGCTTGTTCCTCCAGTAGTCCCCTGATGCGCGCGGCGACCATCTCGATGGCGACCTCGTTGAAGCCCCCCTCCGGGATGATGACGTCGGCGTAGCGCTTGCTGGGCTCGACGAACTCCAGATGCATCAGGCGCACGGTCGAGAGGTACTGCTCGCAGACTGACTCGACACTGCGGCCTCGCTCCTCGATGTCGCGTCGCAGCCGGCGGATAAAGCGCACGTCAGCGTCGGTGTCCACGTAGAGTTTGACGTCGAACAGTGCTCGCAGTTCGGGCTCGGCGAAGACCAGGATGCCTTCGACCAGGATCACTGGCGCTGGTTTCACGTGGCGCGTGCGCTGCGTGCGCGTGTGGGTGGTGAAGTCGTAGATGGGGATTTCCACGGCTCGCTCGACGCGCAGTACCTTCAAGTGCTCAATCAGCAGTTCGGTCTCCAATGAGTCGGGGTGATCGAAGTTGACCTGGTTGCGCAGGCGCGATGGGAGGTGACTGTGGTCGCGGTAATAGGCGTCGTGGGTGATGTAGGTGATGTGCTCGGCTCCAACGCGCTGCAGAATCTGGTTTGCTACTGTTGTTTTACCCGACCCGGTTCCACCGGCCACCCCTATCAAGATTGGTTGCATTTCCTCTCCTGTCCAGTATCAATCATCCAGCATCAATGATACGTCAGTGCCATCGAGATGAGCAACGATGCTGCCACGATGGTCAGTCCTGCTCGCAGCCGGGGGTGCTGGCGCGGGCCCAGCCGGGTCGTGCTCCAGGCCAGCCACATCCCTGCCAACCCGCCCTCGCTGGTGGTTCCCCCCCACACCGTTCCTCGTTGCCACAGGTTTACCAGCGCCGTGCCGCCCATCAGCAATGTCAGCAGCACGTAAGTAGCAGTAGTCAATCGTTCGCTGTGAGGTGTCTGGGCGGCAATCATACTCAGGGTCCCGCCCAATACCCGCGCTCCAAGCCCTCCGCAGATGACAACTGCCAACTCCACCGGCAGCACGAGGGGGCTGCCGAACTCACCGGCAACGGGCCTCGAAGCCCATAAGAGACCAGACCATGCCAGTATCAGCGCAGGCAGGATGAGCATTATATTGCTCCAAGGAGAGATGCGCTGGCGATGGATTCCTGATGGGGCAGCCAGGGCCGCTATCAGGATCAGGCGCAGGGCGGGCGTGGATATGCTATGATCCCCTTGCCACGCAAACAGCGTCCCGATCAACAGAAGCACCCCTGCCAGCCAGCCGATAGTCCGCACGGCGTGAGAGAGCCCTGGCACTTGTCGGAAGATGCCCCACAGTGCCAGTCCTGCCGCTGCCAGCAACGTACCGCAGGCCAGTCCGGTGAAGATCACGGCAGCCGGCACGTCAGGCCCCCTTGTTTCTCGCCAGGTTTGGTGGGAGATCGCCGGTGCCCTTGGCTTCCCCGCTTTTCTCTCGCAGCCAGAACCGGCGCGCGGGCCACGCTGTGCTTCCTAGTAGTCCCGCGACCAGGAGCACAAGGCCCGCGTTTGTGGGCCAGAGACCCGGGTTGAAAGTGGTGGTCAGCCGCGCGTAAGGGATACTTCTGAGATCCAACGTCACTCCCTCCACCGTCAGTTCCGCATCTCCTTCCACCACTGTCTCGGTTGCCAGCCGTCCGGGTGGGCTGCGGTAGAACTGGACGAGCACGGGGCTGTGTGCCTCGACAACGTGACCGGGTTGCTGCGCCAGCCGGATGCCCAATTGAGCCTCCGGGATGGCGAAGTGCTGATCCTCGGTGAGTGCTACTGTCAGTTGCGTGACCGGGTCGGCCTCGGCGGCTTGTTGGAGTAGCAGCGGTTGCCCTGTGTCATCGGCGGCGCTGACCTGCATGCCGGGCCCACGCTCTTCGACAAACGTTATGATACCGGGGCTGTGTGTTACCCTGCGGGCGTCATCGTCCACCGCCACCCATTCTTTGGTGCCGGGCAGTGCGATTCTCTCGCTGCTTTGGACGATCAGCCCCTCGACGCGCCAGCCCCACAAGTGGGTGAGGAGCAACCCGACCAGCAGCAGCAGCCCGCCAGCGTGAGCCAGCGGGGGGAACAGATTGGCCCACGGCCAGCGGTCGGCCTGGAAGAGGGGAGGGGTGCTCAACACCCGATAGTGTCGGCGGCGCAATCTCTCTACCGCGCCAGGCAGTTGCACGCCTGCGAGTCTCTCCCATTCTCCCGCTGGCTTTGCCATCTCTCGGCCCTGCCGCAGCCGGTCGCCATTTTCTATCAGCCGCAGCAGCAGGCAGCCGGCGAGAAGCGCGAGAAGCGCGCGGAAGCCGGAGGAGCGCGTGATCGTGAACAAGCCCAGCGCCTGTAGCGTTTGGGTTGCTTTACCGAAGCGGGCCTGGGCTTCAGAAAGTTGCCGCGCGTAGGCTACAGGGTCGGCCAGGGGTATTTGGGGCAACCACGCTGTGATGGTCAGCCCGGCCGCGATGACCAGCAGCAATGCGATCAGCAAACCGTCGCTGGTTGCAACCCGCCATACGGCTCGCCAGGGGTCTGGTCGTGGGGTTTGAGTAATCATTCCTTCTCTGCTAGAAAGAAGGCCCCTTACGCGGGGCCTGCATGGCAGAGCCACCCTTGGGACTTGAACCCAAAACCTACCGCTTACGAAGCGGTTGCTCTACCGATTGAGCTAGGGTGGCACGTGGATAATTATACCAGCATCGCAGGTCATTGGCAAATGGCTTGGCTATTGGGGGAATAGAGTGTACAATCATGGGGTTTGTCCAGTCTGGTGCTACTCGTTTTGTGCACGGTTGGCGGAGGCACTTTGTCCAAAATCACTATTATCTCCAAGTCTCCCGTATCTTGGCGGCGCAATCTGCTCGCCATCTGGTTCGCCGAACTGGTGGCCATCATCGGCTTCACCGTCGTTATCCCCTTGCTGCCGCTCTACGTGCAGGAATTGGGCGTGCAGGGCGAGCAGGAGATCAGAATCTGGTCCGGGGTTATCTTCTCCGCTCAGGCGGTGACAATGGCGATTTTCGGCCCCATCTGGGGTTCGCTCAGCGATCGCTATGGTCGCAAGGTGATGGTCGAGAGGGCGATGTTTGCCGGAGCCATTCTGATCACCTTGATGGGCCTCGCGCAGAGCGTGGAGCAACTGGCGCTCCTGCGCGCTTTGCAAGGGGCGTTGACCGGGACGGTCACCGCAGCGAATGTGCTCGTCGCCACGACCGCGCCCCGCGAGCGCGTCGGCTACGCTCTGGGCATGCTCCAGATGGCGATCTACACTGGAGCCTCGGCTGGCCCACTCCTGGGAGGGCTGGTGGCCGATAGTTTTGGCTACAGGGCGGCTTTCTGGGTCACGGGTGCGCTGCTGTTTCTCGCTGCGTTGGGAGTGCTGATCTTCGTCAAGGAGGAATTTCGCCCCGTCGCCCCGGCGGTGAGCGAGCAGGCTTCTGCCGATGCGGGCGGGATTACCCTGCGCCGCCGCGTATGGAATCGACTGTCCCCGGTGCTGGGTTCGCCGCTATTGCTCGGCGTACTGGGGGTGCGTTTCTTGATGCGGCTGGGAGGGCGTTTGCTGGGGCCAGTGTTGCCGCTCTTCATCCAGGAAATCGCTCCGGCCGGCGCCCGTGTGGCTTCTATCTCTGGGTTGGTCAGTGGGGCGGGCGCTGCAGCCGGTGCCTTGGGTGCATTATGGTTGGGGCGGCTCGGCGACCGCAGGGGCTACCGTGGCATCCTGGTGGCTTGCGCGATGGGTTCGGCTGTGTGCTACGTGCCACAGTTCTTCGTTGGTGACCCCGGCTGGTTGCTATTCCTACAGGCGGGAGCGGGGCTGGCGATGGGGGGCATCCTGGCCTCGATCAGCGCCTTGTTGGCCTCGTTGGCGCCGGAGGGGCAAGAGGGGATCGTCTACGGGGTGGACGCCAGCGTGGTGTCGGTTGCCAATGCCATCGGGCCGATGACGGGCAGCGCGCTGGCGGTCTGGCTGGGACTGCGTGCACCTTTTTTGTTCGCGGCTGTTATCTTTGGACTGGCCGGAGTTGCTGCGACCAGGCTGTTGCCCAGGCGTTAGGGGGTAGGCCACATCACCGCGGGCCCTGTGTGCTGTGTTGCCTTTTTCATTTGACCTTCGGCGCGAGTTCGTGTATATTTGGGTGCAGAGTAGGAGAAGCCCATGGAGCAAGAACGCGTTCTGATCATAGACAACAGCGCCGGAACCCGGCAACTGCTGGTCGAACTGGCGCTTGAGCCCAACGGCTATCGGTTTCTCACTGCCCTGGATGGAGAAGAGGGACTTCGGCTGGCCCTGCAGGAGCACCCCGATCTCATCATCTTGGACATGCAATTGCCGAAGATGAACGGGCTTGATGTGCTGGAGGCGCTGCGACAACGGGATGTAGACATCCCGGTCATCTTCACCACCATCCGCGCGTCTGCCGAATTGGTCGTGCAGGCCTTCCGGTTGGGAGCGCGCGATTGTGTCATGAAGCCTCTTGATCCCGAGAAGATGCAGGAAGCGATCCAGCGTGTCCTTGCTGTCGTTAGATTGCGTGAGGAGCGGGATCAACTCACGGAGCAATGGCTGGAGGCCAACCAGCAACTGCAGCGCCAACTTCAGGCACTGAATGCCATCTACGCTATTGGGCGGTCGGTCACGTCGCTGCTGGACCTGGACCGCGTGCTCAGTCGCGTAGTTGAGGCGGCGGTATACATGGCGGGTGCTGAAGAGGGCATGCTCCTGCTGCTGGATAGTGAAGGAGACGAACTCTACCTGCGGGCGGCCAAGAATGTGGACGAAAAGGTGGCGCGGAGCCTGCGCATACGCGTAGACGACAGCATCGCTGGGCGAGCGATTCGAGCGGATCGGCCTGTGCTTCTGACCGGCGAACGCACCAAGGTCGCCACCAGTTACCTGGTCAAGGCGCTGCTCTACCTGCCGTTGCGGGTCCCTGGGCGCGGGGTGATTGGGGTGCTGGGAGTGACCAATCGTGAGTCGGATCGCTCATTCTCCGAACGAGACATTTTTGTGCTTTCGGCCCTGGCGGACTACGCAGCCATCGCCATCGAGAACGCCCGCCTGTTCGAGAGCGTTGCCAACGCCAAAGCGCTGATGGACAACATCTTTGCCTCTATCACGAGTGGCATCATAACCACTGACGCCCAGGATCAGATCACGCACTTCAACCGGGCCGCTGAGAGCATCCTGCGGAAATCAGCAACGGTTGTCGTCGGCTCTCGCCTCGCCGATGCCCTGCCAGCGTTAGAGAGCGAACTGCGCCCGTTGGTTGAAGAGGTCAGGAGGCACGGAGAGCCGGTGGTGGAGTTCGAGACTGAGATGTCGCTCCCCGGTCGTCACCTGGTGCATCTACGCACCAGTCTCTCTCCTCTGAAAGATGCTAATGATGAGATGCAGGGTATCGCCATCGTGGTAGACGATCTTACAGAACGGAGCCGGCTGGAATCGCGCTATCAGTTGTTTCGGCGCTATCTCTCGCCGGCCGTCATCGAGCGTCTTCCGGACGACCCCCATGAACTGAGACTGGGCGGACAGCGACAGGAGATCACCAGCCTGTTTGCGGACATCCGTGGCTTCACCGACTTCAGCCAGCAGCAAGAGCCCGAGACATTGGTGCAAGTGCTCAATCAGTATCTGGCCGTCAGTGCCGAGGCGGTACTGGCCGAGGAGGGGACGCTCGACAAGTTTATGGGAGATGCCGTGGTTGCCTTTTTCAATGCGCCACTTCCTCAGTCAGATCACGTCCTGCGCGCAGTGCGGGCAGCGTTGAAGATACAGGAGGGGATTGCCCTTCTGCACGAGCGTATGCCACCGTCCTACCGACTTGCTTACGGGGTGGGCATCAGCGTCGGTGACGCGGTGGTGGGCAACGTCGGCATCCGCCAGCGACTGGACTATACTGCTATCGGCTCCAGCGTGAATCTGGCATACCGTCTACAAGAGGCGGCAGCAGCGGGACAGATCCTACTTTCGCACGCAGCCTATCAGCGAGCACGAGAGCAAATCAAGGCCCGGCCGCTCCCGCCCATACAGGCAGAGGGCATCAGCGAGCCAATCAAGGTGTACGAATTGTTGGGACTGAGATGAGTGGTGTGTCGGTTGCTAGCGCCATCGGGCCGATGACGGGCAGCGCGCTGGTGGCCTGGCTGGGACTGCGTGCACCTTTTTTGTTCGCGGCTACTACTGCCCAGGCGTTAGTCTTGTTGCGAAGGTGCGCCACTACTGGTTTTACGAGACATGCATCTGTGCATCAGGGCAGACGTGACCAGCATGGCCACGAATCCGCCACCGTCGAAGGCGACGAAGCGGTAACCCGTCGCCGTGAGTGCTGTGTGGCCTGGCGGCAACGCCAGCAACATCCACGTCTCGCCTGCCAATCCGATGGCCTGCTGTACGATGACGATCAGGAATAGCCAGCGGTAACGCCAGGGGTGCCAGATTGTCAGCGGGTAAGTCACGTTCCACATCAGGAAGAGGACGCCCATCCCGCGGACGAGTGCCTCTCCTGCAACCCCGCTCACCTCGAAGCCGGAGGCGTAGGCCTCCGGCCTGGCGATGAAGGCCAGTGCGCAACTGACATTGAAGAAGAACACCACGGCCAGCGCCAGCCGGGCTAGCCAGAGAGTAGCACAGTGGCTGTTCATTCAATCACCTCCGGTGCGCATTGCATTCCAGTCATACACTAGCATTACGCTTCATGTCTTATGTTTGACGTTTGACGTTTCACGCTTCACGTAAGTATATCACTCTTGCCTGACTTGCCCAAACCGGGACTCTGTTGTACTATCAGACCCACCAAGGGAATGAAAGGAGGACACCAATGGGAAAAGTCTATCACCATAAACCCGGCGCACCTGACGAGTACCTGGGCCGGGTCGAGCCCGAAAACGGCAAGGTCTACCGCCACCGCCATGGCCCGGATGAGTATCTGGGCCGCGTGGAACTGGATAGCGGCAAGGTCTATCGTCACCGCCATGGTCCCGATGAGTACCTGGGCCAGGTGCACCTGGATGACGGCGAGGTCTACAGTCACCGCATCGGCCTGGACCGGTACGTGGCAGAGGTCAAGCCGAACGGCCGCATCTACCGCCACAAGCCCGGTGCTCCAGATGACTACCTGGGTAAAATCAAGGATATGCACTCGCTGGCCGAGGGCGGCGCGGCGTTTTTCCTGCTCCTGCTGCCCCTCATCGAAGGGGCCGAGGTCGAAGCAAGCGATGATTGAGCCTGGCGAGTTGGGCTGATGCCTACCATCACTGATTTTCAACCCTCACTTGAGGTGTCACACGTCCTGCAAGGACAGGGCGTTGACCCTGCCCGCGCTCGCCCAAGAGTGGTTGCGGTAGCGCGGGAGGTGCTTGATGAGGCACAGGAGCTTTTTGCCCCAGCGGCGCTGTACACCACTCTGCCGGTGCGTGACTTCCAGCACCAGCGAGTGGCCCTGGAGGGTGGGGCGGTCTTCTCGGGGCCCTTAGTGGCACGGGCGCTGGCCGGGGCGACGGAAATTGACCTCGCTGTGTGCACCATTGGACCGGCGCTGGAGGAACACGTGGATGCTCTCTCTACCGCTGGTGATCTTGTGCGGGCAATGGCGTTCGATGGGGCTGGCGTCGCCGCTCTCGGGGAGGTCTCCAGGATGGTCGTCGCCCGGATACGTGATGAGGCCTCAGCGCGCGGATTGGGCACGGGCATGCGTGCCAGCCCGGGCCAGGAGGGCTGGTCGCTTGAGCAGCAGCGGGTGCTTTTTGACCTGGTCCCGGCTGAGGAGATCGGCATCCGGCTGACAGAGAGTTGCCTCATGCTGCCGCGCAAGTCGGTCTCCTTCGTGGTTGGCTTGGGGTCGGAGATGCGGCCCGATGCGGTTACCTGCGACTTCTGCTCGAAGCGCGAGCGTTGCTCAAGGCGTGTGCGATAGTCTTAGGTAGATAGGTAAATTCGTAGACTGGTAGGTTGAACACCAGTAAACC
>JAUWOI010000088.1 GCA_030612185.1 Anaerolineae bacterium | reverse complement strand
GTGGAGCAATTGGGCTTCGGCCATGACCTATTACCCGGACGGAGACCCCGATGGACCGGACGATGGCTACCCCGGTTCCATCTTTGGCGTCGGGCACGACCAGACGCAATACGTCTCCGAGGTCGGCATCCCCGTCCCGATCAACTCTCCGGGCAAGAATTTGGACGATCTGAATATGGCAGAGACCCTGCAAGAGTTCCAAGACATCCGGGGGGATTTGTTCGGCTACATGGAGATGCCTCGCGTAGGCCTGGCGTACTTGCCGCCCCAGGGCGAGCAGACGACGGGCAAGCTCTATTTCTGCTGGGCGCCGCACCTGGACGAGGGCGCAACTAATCCCTCCCACGGCTGGTGCGGTGTGGACCTATCGAACCCGCAACCGGCCGGCCCGTGGCGCATCGGCGATTATTGGAACTATGTCACGACGGACTACATCTTCGCCATTCCACGAGTCTGGGCGGACGTCAACACGCCCGGAATGTACCTGGCTACAGGCCGGTTCAGAGATGGTGGCCAGGGAGGGAAAGGCCCGTCCCTGTTTGCCTACGGCCCGTGGAATGAAGGCAACCCGCTGGCGTCGGGTGCCACCCTCTCCGCCACTCCCCTGCTTCTGTACGGCGATGCCTACGAAGAGAATTCGCCCGCAATGAACAACCATCACGATTCCGACGAGTGGAACGGCGGGGCATGGCTCACCGCGGGCGATAAATCCGCCGTCATCCTCGTCGGCACTAAGGGGCAGGGAGAGTGCTGGTACGGCTGTTCGGACGGAACCGTGTGGCCGGACGAGCCTCCTTTCCCCCCTGAGTGTCCCGAGAGGGGCTGGTGGTCCACCGGCTTTGTGGGACAGATTCTCTTCTACGATCCTGCCGATCTGGCCGCCGTAGCCCGGGGAGAGATGGAATCCTCTGAGCCGCAGCCCTACGCCACATTGGAGATTGACGAATACCTGTACCACGTCGAATCCGGCCAGCAAAAGCACCACGTCGGCGCGACGGCTTTCGACCGCGAGCGCGGGCTGTTGTACGTCTTCGAGCCGCTGGCCGACGAGGACAAGTCGCTGGTGCACGTCTGGAGAGTAGAAGGATAGGAATTCTCACTGGTCTCGACAGACTCAGCCGAACCTTCGCGGCGGCGCTGGCTGTCACATACTTGGGAGGTATGATATGAAACGCTCAACTTATCCGCATTGCAGTGTGACGCGCCGGCGGCCTGAAGCGCCGGTGCTGGGGAAACGCGCCAGCACCGCTTGCTTACGGCGGTGCGGCTCCCTCTGCCTCCTGCTAGTTCTTCTCCTGGCAGCAGGCCGCTCTGCCTCTGCCCAGGCCACCCGCATCATCTTCCTCCACCACTCCTGCGGCCAGAACCTCATCGAGCAGGGCGGCGTGCGGGAAGGGCTCACAGCCCTGGGCTATGAGTTCTACGACCACGGCTACAACGGCGACGGGCTGCGGTTGGCCGACGGGTCGTACACCGGCACCAACTTCGACGTGCCTGGAGATAGCACCGACCCCGATGGCTTTGCCGCCATCTTCGCCCAACCGCTGCACGACCCGCCGGACAATACCTTTAGTTACCTGATGCAGTACGACGTCATCGCCTTCAAGTCTTGCTTCCCGGTCAGCAACGTCGCCGATGACTACCAGTTGAACGAGTACAAGTCCTACTATCTCTCCATCCGCGACCGGATGGACCAGTACCCGGACAAGGTCTTCGTCATCGTCACCCAGCCGCCACAGGTGCCCGCCGAAAGCGACCCCGAGGAGGCGGTGCGGGCGCGCGCCTTCGCCAACTGGCTGCAGTCAGACGAGTACCTGGCTGGCCACCCCAATGTCTTCGTCTTCGACTTCTTCGGTTACCTGGCGGACGATGGCAACTTCCTTCGGCCCGACTACCGGGTTGACGAGTACGACGCACATCCCAACGAACGGGCCAACCGCGACATCGGTCCGCTCTTTGTGGAGTTCATTGACCAGACCTTCAGTAGTATCCGTGCCGGAGAACCGCTCCCCACGATCCCTCCGCCACCGCCGGAACTCCCTACCCGCTCCCCTTCTTCCGTCACGCCGCCGCCTACGGCGAGTCTGATTGATGACTTCGAGTCTACTACCGATCACTGGGAGACCGGCACCGATGAGATGGGTTCCACCGTCGAGTGTGGGCCGGACACCGGGACGGCCCACGGCGAGGCGACTTCCCTGCGCATCCACTACAACATCGTGCCCGACGGGTGGATAGACTGCGGGCGACCCTTCGAGTCGCCTCAGGACTGGAGCGGCGGCGCAGGGATCTCCCTGTTCCTCCGCTCTGACGGGACGCCCCAGTGGGTCACGCTGATGCTGTTTTCCGGCGACGCTGACGAGCCGACACCCTTCGAGGTGGAATTCGAGATCACGTCGGAGAGCGCCCTGGGATGGGGACAGATCGGTTTCCCGTGGGAGAGTTTCGCGCGGGCGGAGTGGGCCGACGAGGGCGGCCTGTCCGAACTGGACTCGACGCGGGTGACGGGCTACGGGTTCAGTCTGGGTGCGGATGAGACCAGCAGTGAAGGCACTCTCTGGGTGGATGATCTACATATCTCTCCTGGCGCGGCGCCGCCACTGTCCATTCCTGTCGCGACGCCAACGTCTGCGCCCGCTGCCCCAGGTGAGGAACCAGTTGAGGAGTCGGTTGAGGGATCAGTTGAGGAGGAGGAGCCAGAAGGCGGACTCTGTCCCTTCTCCGCGATCGCGTTGCCATTGGGATGCTTGGGCGTTCTGCTGGCAGGCCACCGCCGGAGGTCGGGCCGCGCCCGTGCTCGACGCGCCAACGGGGGGAGATGACCACCATAGAGAAACACACGAACGGGGATTTTGCTCCCCAGGGCTGTTGTGCTATACTGTATTGGTAGATTGGGAAACTGGTAAATTGGTGGATTAGGATAAGGAGGAAGGACATGCTCAAGGGCAAAGGTATGTTTATCTGGCAGGTTCAGCATTGTGGCGGAGGCAACGCCCAGCAGATAGTCGCCCACGCGCGCGCGGCAGGAATCACGCACGTCCAGGTTAAGGTCGCCGACGGTCCGCGGAGCTTTCCCATCGACTCGCAGTATGAAGGGCCAACCGTTGCCGCCATCCGGGCACTTCAGCAGGCGGGCCTCACCGTCTGGGGCTGGCAGTTCGTCTACGGCCGCGATCGGCACAACCCGGAAGTGCGCATGGCGGTCGAGGAGGCGGACATTGCGGCCGATCGCGTGCAGGCGCTGGGGCTGACCGGCTTTGCGGTGGACCTGGAGGAGACGGGCAATCCGGTGTGGACCTGGCACGGCGACGAGGTGGACTGCCGCAACTACATGACACGGTTGCGGGAACGGTTGGGCCCGGACTTCCCCATCGCCGCCTGTTCGCATCGCTTTCCCCGCACCTACCAGTGGACAGAGGAGTGGCAGAGGTTATGGAACGAGTTCATGTCCCGCTGCAACTACGCCATGCCGCAGGTGTACTGGCTTCAGGCGCACAACGCTGCTGAGCAGTTGCAGACCTCCTACGATCAGTACCGCCAACTATGGCCTCACCTGACCTACGTGCCGGTTGGAGCCGCCTACTGCGAGGGCTGGGCCAACTGGACGGCGACGCCAGATGAGGTCCGCCAGTTCCTGCAAAAGGCGCGTGAGTTGAACCTACCTGCCGCCAGCTTCTGGAGTTGGCAGCATGCCCGGAATGACCCGGACAATCCGGACTACCCGGGCACCGAACTGTGGGATGCCATCGCCACCTTCAAGTGGACAGTCGTGGTCGTGGAGCGGCCGGTCAGGGAGGAGCGCCCAACGCAGCAGCCCGTCACCATCGTCCGGCCGCTGGAGATGCTTAAGGTGCGCCGCTCGCCCGTCATTGCACCCGAAACACTGATTTGGGCGGTGGCCGGCGGCACGCCGCTGACTGTGCTGGAGGACCCCGCCGTCGCGGCGACCAAGGTTGGGGTTGATGACCAGTGGCTACACATCCGCACGCCCAGTCTCAAGGAGGGTTACGTCGCCGCCTGGTACGTCGAAGCCGAGACGCAGCCCGACCCACGCCAACCGGTGGCGCAGATGATCCCCGGCGAGAGTCCATACATCTACGGCATCCACGACCCCTACGACCGGAACATCTTCGCCGGCAGTGGCAGGACGGGGTGGGTGCTGTTCACCGAAGCGGTCGGCGACGATCCCGTCTCCGCCAGGGGGAACCGCGCGGCCTACTACGAGTGGTCGCGTGCTGGATTCGGGGTGATTGCTCGTCTGAACAACGGCTATGGCGGTGGCGGCACAGTCCCGGGCGCGGAGCGGTACGCTAACTTTGCCCAGGCCTGTGGTCGGTGGGTCGAGCGCTCGATTGATCCCGCCGACCAGCAGCACGGCTGCCACGTGTGGATCATTGGCAATGAGATGAACAACCCCCGCGAGTGGCCGGGCAACGTGAACGGCGTGGGCGGGCAGGAGATCACGCCGCAGTTGTACGCCCAGTGCTTCAACCAGGCACGCGCAGCGATCCAGGCGGTGCAGGGGAGGGCCGTCGTCTGCCCCGGCGTGGTTGATCCCTACTATGGCCCCGGCAGTGACAACAGTGCCTGGTTCCTGACTATGCTGGCCGAGATCACCGCGCTCGATGGCATCGCCCTACATACCTACACCCACGGCCCAGATCTGCAATGTATTGAGAGCAAGCGGTGTTTTGGCGAGGATCACACCGGGAACGTGACTGATCCAGGCAACATCCTGCGCTGGCAGTACTACCACTTCTATGCCTATCGCACCTACATGGACATGATTCCCCGCCGGTGGCGACACTTGCCGGTCTTTATCACTGAGACCGACCAGGTGGACACCTGGGCCGACGTCAACAGTGGTTGGGTGCAGCGAGCCTACGCGGAGATCAACCACTGGAACCAGTCGCCGCACTGCCAGCAGATCCGTTGCCTGTTGCTCTACCGCTGGCCGAAGGTCGGCAACTGGCCGCAAAATCCCCACGACGATCGTTGGTGGATCCGGAACAAGGAGGGGGTAAAAGCGGACTTCCGGGCGGCGCTGGCGCACGGCTATCGCTGGCGAGGTTGATGGGGTCTAGAAGAAGGAGGTCTATGCGCCCAGACGGTCGAAGGCCGGATGAACTCCGTCCGGTTTGCATAACATTGAATTACATCGAGTACCCTGAGGGTTCGGTGCTGATCGAAGTGGGCCGTACCCGCGTGCTCTGCAACGTCAGTGTGGAGGACGGCGTGCCCCGCTGGATGGAGAACCAGGGCGCTGGCTGGCTGACCGCCGAATATGCTCTTCTCCCGCGCTCTACCCACAGCCGCACTCCCCGCGAGGTCCGCGGCCTGGGCGGCCGGACCCAGGAGATTCGCCGCCTCATCGGGCGCTCCCTGCGCGCCGCCGTGGATCTCGATTTGCTAGGCGAGCGCACGCTGATTGTAGACTGTGACGTGCTCCAGGCTGACGGGGGCACCCGCACAACCGCCATCACCGGCGGCTACGTTGCCGTTGCTCTGGCGCTGCGCCGCCTGGCTGAACAGGGCCTGGTGCCGCCAGGTGCGCTGAAACCACCGGTTGCAGCGGTCAGCGTCGGCGTCGTGAACGGCCAGGTACGGCTCGACCTGTGCTATACCGAGGATCACGATGCCGAGGTGGATCTTAACGTCGCGATGACGGTTGACGGTCGCCTGGTCGAGGTGCAAGGCACGGCCGAAGACGTGCCCTTTTCGAGAGAGACCCTCAATCGTATGCTGGATTTGGCCGCAGAGGGCATCGCCCGCCTCATTGAGCGGCAACGCGAGGCCCTGGGGTGAATGATTCTGACTTCACACCCGGACAGCGTCGTACTGTCATTTTGATGGTCATAGCGGTCATCGGCGTCTTCGCCCTGCTTGCTGGTATCGTCGTCACCTCTTTCCAGAGTTGGGAGAGCCCACTGCCTGCCGCGACTCCGCCATTCATGTCCTGGCTCCCTACGCCTCTCCCAACCCCATCGCCCATTCCCTCTCCGACGCTCGAAGAGGGTTTGTGGCCTCAGGTACAGGCCGCCCGTCTTTTTGATCAGATCGCCCATCAGGTGGAGATTTTACGTGGCCTCTACCCCCGTGCCGAGGTGCCGCTCAGTTTCCTCGACGAGCGCGAGATGACCATGCTCCTTCGCCAGCTCTACGCCAAACGCGATCTGGAGGCCGAACTGTTTCCACATATTGCCCTGGGGCTGTTGCCTGATGTGCCCATCTCCATCTGTGCTCACCATGTAGCGGGCGTTTATGTGCCTGAACAGGAGCAACTCTACGTTGCTACCGGTCAGCAGGAGAGCAGTGTTGACGATCAGGCGCTACTGGCGCACGCCTACACTCACGTCTTACAGGATCAGCACTTCGACCTGGGGGCAATGGACGCTCGCGCCATGACTACCGATGCCACGTTGGCCGTTCGGGCGCTGGTGGAGGGAGACGCGACCCTACTGACGGCGCTATATCGCTACGAGAACCTGGCGGCGGCTGACTGGGAGCGCCTGGCGGAACTGATCTTGCAGGCGGAGCAACCCGGTTATGGAGAGGAACTGGATCGCGTCGAGGCCTGGGCCCGATTGCAACGCTTCCCGTACCGGGAGGGCCGCCAGTTCACCACTGCCCTCTTCCAGGCCGATGGGTGGGAAGCCATCAACCACGCCTACACCGACCCGCCCCGCTCGACAGAGCAGGTGCTTCATCTGGAGCGCTACCTGGAGGAGCGGGATGCGCCTGCTAGCGTCGTTGTGCCCGACCTTAGCGTCGTACTCGGCGAGGGCTGGACGATGCTTCTTCGGGATACGCTGGGCGAGTTCGTCACCGGCCTATATCTCGACGAGACACTGCCGGGAGAGACAGCCTGGCAGTCTGCCGACGGCTGGGATGGTGATACCTTCGTCGTCTGGGAGCACGAGGACGGACGCCGGGTGCTTGTCTGGCGCACTGTATGGGACAGCACCGCCGAGGCTGCTGAGTTCGAGTATGCCCTCATCGCACTGATCCCACAGCGATACCTGCCTGCTCGACCCGCGGACCCGCCGGCGGGGTTGGCTGGCCGATGGTGGGAGACTGACGCAGGAGCGGTGTACGTCTGTCGCGTGGCGCGTTACGTTATCTTTGTGCAGGCTCCCGATGTCAACGCGCTGGCGAACGTCGTGGAGGTGTTGCCCTGATTGTGAGGATGAGGCGGGTGCTGAGGAGTGTGTCGTTCATCGCCGCTGGCTGTGGGGTGACGACGGTCGTGCTCTTGGGGGGGCTGCGGCTGTGGGTCGAGCAGAAGTACCGCGACCGCATCTACACCTGCGCCGAGGACGTGCCGCCGCGTTCTGTCGCTATCGTCCTGGGCGCTGGTCTGTGGCCCGATGGTTCCCTCACTCCTGTCCTGGCCGACCGCGTCGCCACCGCTGCCGGCCTCTACCACGCTGGGACTGTCCAGAAATTGCTCTGCAGCGGCGACAATCGTTTCGTGGACTACAACGAGCCCCAGCGCATGCTAGAATATGCCGTCAGCCTGGGTGTGCCAGAGGAAGCCATTGTGCTCGACTACGCCGGCCGGCGTACCTACGATAGTTGCTACCGTGCGCGGGACATCTTTGGCCTGGAGCGGGTGGTGGTCGTGACGCAGCGCTTCCACGCTGCTCGCGCACTCTATCTCTGCGACGCGCTGGGGGTAGACGCCGTCGCTGCTCTCGCCGACCGGCAGGACTACACCATCCGGCGGGTCGTGTGGGAGACGCGGGAGTACCCTGCGCTGGTGCTGGCCTGGTGGGATGTGAACGTGTGGCATCCGCTTCCCGTCCTGGGTGAGCCGTTGCCAATCCACTGATCTGTGTCAACAGGAGGAACGATGAACCGTCAAGATGCCTGGGAACTGGTCAACGAGTACACCAGGAGTCCCAACTTGATCAAACACATGCTCGCCGTCGAGGCGAGTATGCAGGCTTACGCCCGTCGCTTCGGGGAGGACGAGGAGAAATGGGGTCTCGTCGGGCTACTGCACGACTTCGACTACGAGCGCTACCCCGATATGGGCCCCGACGGTCACCCTAATTCTGGCGCTCGCATCCTGCGCGAGCGCGGCTGGCCGGAGGAGATCGTCCGCGCGGTGCTCTCCCACGCTGCCGAGATCACCGACGTGGAACGTGAGACACTGATGGAGAAGACGCTCTACGCCGTGGATGACCTGACCGGCCTCATCGTCGCCGTTGCGCTGGTGCGGCCCAGCAAGGATATCCGTGATGTCAGGGTCAAGTCGGTGAAAAAGAAGTGGAAGGACAGGCGCTTCGCTGCCGGCGCGCACAGGGGGATGATCGAAGAAGGTACTCAGATGATTGGCGTCGAACTGTGGGAGCACGTCGGCGTCGTGCTAGAGGCGATGCAGTCCATTGCCGAGGGCCTGGAACTGGATGGCCGTCTGGCGTAGTGCGGGACAGGTTTTCTAGTCTGCTTGAGCGGTAGACTGGAAAGTCCGACCCTCGTTAGTTTGTCATTTCCCGTTTCCATGTTATCATGCGCCCCGTTGTTTGGTGGGTGACAATGGCTAAAGAACTTGAAGTCTCTCTTCCAATTGAGAAGCCTCGTTGCTGTCCTGCCTGCGGTGTTCGTGTGGCTTCCCAAGCGACGACCTGCTTGATGTGCGGGGCTTCGCTTGTTGAGGAAGCCGCACCGGAGGAAGATGTCCGACGGGGATTACCCGGCTGGGTCAGTGCCCTGATCGTCATCGTGTTGGCGTTGGCGATCCTGGCGGCAGGTGGCTTCGGGCTTTACACGTTGCTAACCACCGAGCCCGAACACGTGCCCCCCACACTCGCTCCCACTAATACGCCTACTGCCACACCATCCCCCACATCCGCCACACCTACCCAGACTCCTATCATCGCGCCCACCCCAACCCCCATTCCTCCGCGTGTCCACCAGGTACAGGAGGATGAGACTCTTATCGTCATCGCCGTTGTATACGATACCACCGTCGAGGCTATCCTGGCATTGAACTCGGACGTGGACCCAGAGCTGCTTCAGGTAGGGCAACTTCTGCTCATTCCTGCGGCCACTCCCGGGCCCACCAGCACGCCCGGACCGGGCACTCCTACGGCCACGCCAAGTGACTTTACCATTCACGTTGTCGTTCCGGGGGACACGCTCAGTTCCATTGCTGAAGAACACGAACTCGCGGTGGAGGTCATCCGTCGTGCCAATGACCTGGCTCCTGACGACGATACCATCCGCGTCAATCAGTCGCTTGTCATCCCGGTGGGCACGCTCGTACCCAGTCCTACGCCGACCATAGACCCCAACATCACGCCTACGCCTGTCCCGCCCTACCAGTTGCCTTTGCTGCTCAGCCCACTCGACGGCGCAATCTTCGTGGGAAGTGATGAGCCCATTCTCCTGCAATGGGTCTCGGTGAGCATATTATGCGATGACGAGTGGTATGCGCTGACCCTCGTTCAACCACCCGGCGGTGTAGTGTCGGACACGGTCTACACCCGTGTCACCGCCTGGCGTGTCCCCTTCGATTTACTGCCACCCTCGGACGTCGCTGTGCGCGAGTTACGCTGGCAGGTGCAAGTCGTGCGGGAGACACGTGACGGGGGCGGTGAATTGGTCTACGAGGAAGCCGGCAATCCCAGCGAGGTGCGGGCCTTCACCTGGCTGGCGCCGACGCCTACGCCCATTCCTTCTCCCACTCCTACTCCCTGAAGAAGCACATCGCCGCTCTCTTGAGCGGCGATGACGCTTTCATTGTTCTGCGTTTCAGGCCGTGATTTGTGATTCTGGTGCCCTGCCGGCCTTTCACGCAACACGTTCCACGTTTCACATAGTTCCTATGTGCTGTTTTGCCAGGGGTTGCTCTCTCCCCGCAGGAAACGGGCAATGTCGGCGGCGGCCCGCTTGCCGGCACCCATTGCACTGATGACCGTCGCTGCACCGGTGACAACGTCCCCGCCAGCCCACACCCGCGCTTTCGTCGCCCGACCCGTCTCCTGGTCGGCGACCACGGTGCCCCACTTCGTCCGTTCCAGCCCACCGGCCTCGTAGAAGACCAATGGGTTGGGTCGTGTCCCCAGCGCCATGATCACCAAGTCCACATCCATATCGAATTCGGAGCCCTCAATGGGGATGGGACGTCGCCGGCCGCTCTCGTCGGGCTCGCCCAGTTCCATGCGGATGCAGCGCATGCCGCACACGTTGCCGTTCTCGTCCCCGTAAATCTCCACCGGGTTGGTCAGGAAATCGAAGATGACCCCTTCCTCCTCGGCGTGATGCACTTCCTCGGCCCGGGCTGGCACCTCGACCGGCGAGCGTCGGTAGATGATGTGCACCTCCGATGGCTCATCTCCCTTCTCCTGCGCGTGGATCGTGCCTAGCCGGAGCGCGCAACGGGCGGAATCCATCGCCACATTCCCCGCGCCAATCACTGCCACTCGCTTGCCCACTTTGACCGGCGTGTCGTACTCCGGGAAGAGGTACCCTTTCATCAGGTTGACCCGCGTCAGGAACTCGTTGGCCGAGAGAACGCCATTGTAGTTGATGCCAGGGATGCGCATGAATGACGGCAGCCCCGCGCCCGTCCCCAGAAAAATGGCGTCGAAGCCCTGACCGTCTTGTTTGTCGAGCAGTTCGTCAATCGTGTACAGCCGCCCGATCACCGCGTCCGGGTGTATGTTGATGCCCAGACATTCGGCGGCGTAGTCAATCTCGGCGTGCACCACACGTTTGGGCATACGGAATTCCGGGATGCCGTATGTGAGCACGCCGCCGGGTTTGTGCAACGACTCGAAAATCGTCACGTCGTGCCCCAGCCGCCCCAGGTCCGCAGCGCAGGTGACCCCGGCCGGGCCAGAGCCGACGATGGCAACGCGCTTGCCCGTCGGCGTAGCGCGTTCAAGTGGACAGACGTGGTGTTCCAGTTCGTAGTCGCCCACGAATCGCTCCAGCCGGCCGATTGCTACCGGCTTGCCCTTCTTGGCCAACACGCACATGATCTCGCACTGCGTCTCCTGCGGGCAGACCCGGCCACAGATGGCGGGGAGATTGTTCTTCTCCTTCATGGCCTGTACCGCGCCCTCTATGTCTCCCTCCCGCAGTGCCAGGATGAACTCAGGAATGGGGACTTCCACCGGACAGCCCTCCACACAGTGCGGTTTTGCGCATTGCAGGCACCGCTCTGCCTCTTGCTGCGCCAGTTCCAGGGTGAAGCCGAGCGCCACTTCGTCGAAATTGGCCCGCCGGACGAGTGCATCCTGGGTCGGCATCGTCTGGCGGGGGATGCGCAGCCGTTCTCTGTTGGTCAATTCAGTCACTTGCTACCTCCAATCGGCATTGATGTCGCCACCGCTCGACAGCCTGCTTTTCCTCTTCCAGATAGAACCGCTGCCGTGCCAGCAACAGGTCCCAGTCCACCTGGTGGGCGTCGAACTCGGGCCCGTCCACGCATACGAACTTGGCACCGTCGGTCAACTGCACCCGGCAGCCGCCGCACATACCCGTCCCGTCAATCATAATCGTGTTCAGGCTGACGATGGTTTTCACACCGAAGGGCTCTGTCGTCTTGGCGCAGAACTTCATCATGATTGCCGGCCCGATGGCCCACACGCGGGTGATCTCTCCATCGTGCTGCTC
>JAUWOI010000298.1 GCA_030612185.1 Anaerolineae bacterium | reverse complement strand
GGTAGATTGGTAGGTTGGTAGGTTGGTAGATTAGTAACTTGGTGGTTGGCGGAGTTTAACAGTTTACCAGTATACCAATATACCAGGACCAGTATACCAGCGACGAGGCTGAGGAGGGAGATGGCGTTGGCGACGAGACGCAGCGGTGTTTCACGGAAGCGGATGGTGATGGTGTGGTGACCGGCGGGCACGTCGAATGAGATCAGGCCCTCCGGCTCGGTGGGGACGATGGAGACGGGATCGCCGTCCACGGTGACGCGCCAGCCGGGGAAGTAGAAGGCCAGGTAGCGCGCGCGGAAGGGAACCGGAGTCTCGACGACGAGATGTGCCCGGTTGGGGCCGTAGTCGGCCTCGACGACGGAGGCTCCAGTGGGCAGGACGGTCTCATCAAAGCGGGCGACCGGGCCGCCGGTGGAATATCGCTCCTCCAATGGAGAGCCCTCAGGCCGGTGTTTGACCCAGGCAGGGAAGTAGGAGCCCTCCGGGTCCACGCCCACAAGTTTGGAGCGATGCTCATAGGCAAAGATGTCGCTGATGGTGGGGTGGGGGGCACTGGGGCAGTAGCCGTGGGGAGAATGTGTATAGGTGAACGCAGATAGGATGAGCAGAGTGATGGAGATAAAGGGTAGGGCTTGCGAGACGCGTTGCGTGTTTCGTGTTTTGTGTGTCGTTTTTCGTGTTTCGTGTTGCGTGGGGCTTGTGGTACCCGGCGCAATGGCACTGGCGAGAAGGGCGACCGGTAGGGCGGCGCGGCCGACGAAGCGCCAGGGAAATTGGACGAAGGGTAACAGCGGCACGTGTTCCCAGAGCCACAGGGAGGCCCGAGTGCCCATAAAGATAAAGAAGGCGGCGGAGGCAGCGAAAAAGATCAGAGTGGCCCGTCGTTCCTCCGTTCCCCTGCCCCTTTGCTCCTCCGCTCTCTTGCTCCACTGCTCCTCTGTTCCTCTGCTTCTCTGCTTTCTTACTCGAATCATTCCCACGATCAGCCCCACCATCGCCAACACTGCTTGCACCAGCCCCAGATGGACGCGCATCGGCGGATTCATCAGCGAGGTGTCCACCGGCGCAGGTGGAGCGAAAATCTCGGCCAGGCCCAGGAAGTTGTAATGGAAGTCATTGTTGCGGGTGACGTGGGACATGTGCAGTTGGACGTAGTCCCGCTCCAGCAGGGCTGGTCCCCAGAAGAAAGCGGTCAGCCCAAACGCCAAAGCAAGCGCACCCCCGACGGCTATCCAATGGCCCTCCCGGCGGTAGACTAACCACAGCACGATCAGGTAGGCGAGGAGAAGAGGGCTGAAAAGCAGGCTGGATATGTTGTGGGTCATAAGCAGGGCGACCAGGGAGCCGACGCTGGTGAGAAACCAGCGTCTTTGGCCGGTCAGAGCCAGGCGGCGAAAGGCCCACAGGATGAGCGGGAAGAGTGGCACCGCGACCGATTCGGGAGCGTTACCGCGCAGAAGAGCGTCGAGGAACTGGTAGGGGGCGTAGGCATAGGCGACGGCGGCGACGATACCCGCGCGGGGGCCGAACAGGTCGCGGGCCAGCAGGTAGGCGGTGAGGGCGGAGCCAAGGATGCTCAGGATGTAGACCCCGTTGAGGGCCACCGGAAGCGCCAGGCCGGTCAGGTGAAGCGCCAGCGCCAGGTAGTAGGAGAGGGCGGCGCGATAGTTGAAGAATGGATCGCCGTAGCCAAAGGCCAGGTCGGGGAGGGAGCGGGTGAAGAGGATGCCGTCCTGCAGGGCGTGGCGCATGGCGGTGACGCGGAAGTAGTGGAGGGATCCGTCGTGGGTGCAAGGGGAGTCTGTGCGGAGAAGGGGGGCGACGGCGACGAGGGAGAGCGTGAGAACAATGAACAAGGAACAATGAAACAATGAACAATGACCAAGTTTGAATTTGGAGAGTAGAGATTGGAGAGTGGGGATTTGCGATTTGGTCATGGCTGGCCTCCGGAGACGGTGATTTCTACCGGCAGGATGGCCTGATTGTCTGGGAGGGACTGGCCTGAACCGTCGGTGACGGGCAGACGGCCGCCGCTGACAGCGTCGTACATCCCGACGACGATGTGATAGGTGCCGGCGGGTGCAGCGGCGGCGATGGTGAGGGGAATCTCGTCCACGACGACCTGGCCAGGAGCCCAACTGGTGGTGGGGGCGGCGCCGCCTGCCGGCGGACGATCTACTTGCCCGTGGAGTTGCCCGTCAGGGCCGACGAGGTGAACGAAGATGGTGTAGGGCAGGTTGGTGGGGCCGTCGGCCTGCCAGTAGAGGGTGAGGGAGAGAGTGTCTCCTGGCTGAAGCCCCCCCCCAGTCCCCCCCAAATCTGGGGGGGAAGGGGGAGGGGTGAGGTCGAAGCCGCGCAGGTGGACGACGCTGCCGAGCGCCAGGTCGAGCGGGTGGGAGATGTTGGCCGACAGTTCGAACGACCGGTCGCGGGGCAGCAGTTCGACGGTGGTAAGTATCTTGTCCTCGGTCCAGAGAGAGCGGCCGTCGGGCGCGAGCACGTTGAGCGCCAGGGTGTAGATGGTGGCGGGCAGGGCGGGGTCGAGCCACAGGTCGTAGCGGGCCTCGAAACTGTCGCTCGCTCGCCAGCGGGAGGTGGCGTAGGGGGAGATGTCAGCGGTCTGCTCCAGAGCCACGGATCCCGCCGTGTCCAGCAGTCGCCAGCGGACGCGGTAGTCGGCCTGTGGCGGGGCGGCAGCGGACCAGGTGAGGGCCAAGGTGAGCGTGTCGCCGGATGGTATGGCCTGCGACGGCAGGACTTCGGCGATCTCAGACTTCGGCGAGCTCAGTCGAGCCGTCGAGCCGTCGGGGACGCAGGCCAGGAGGGGACCGGCGGTGAGGGTGTGTCCATCTGTGCATGGCGCTACTCCCGCGGGTCTGGCGGGCGGGGCAATCTCCACATTGCCCAGAGGGACAGACACGCCCCGGAACTGGCCGCCAGTGTCCCAGGCCCCTAGTTGCGCGCCCTCGCCGTCTGCGACGGTGAGTTCGATGGCGTAGTCGCCGGGCGGGAGACGGGTCGGCGGTTTCAGCGTCAGGACGTTATCGGCCCACTCGCCAGGGTCCCAGGCGGAGGTGGGAAAGGTGACGTCGTTGAGCACCGGTTGTCCTACCTCGGTCCACGTGTGGCCGGTCGGATCCCGTAGGTAGAGAGAGAAATGCAAGTCGGTGGGTGTCGAGGCCGGGACCTGCCAGCGCAGGAGGATGGGGAAGGATGTGTTGACGGGGGTGTCTGGCAATATGGCGTCAACGAGGATGAGATGGTCACCGAAGTTGGTGCGTGCTGCGTGTTGGGTATTGGGTGTTGGGTATTGGATATTGGGTATTGGATACTGGATATTGGATACTGGATACTGGGTGCTCGGTGCTGTCGTTCACGCCTCTGTGGCCTGGGCGGTGACGCCGGCCATCAGCAACCCTAACTGTTCCTTGGTAGCCTGGTCAGCCGGCAGGGTGTCCATGATCTGCCCTTTGTACATCACCGCGATGCGGTCCGACAGGGCCATGATCTCGTCCAATTCGGCCGAAACCAGCAGCACGCCGCACCCGGCGTCGCGCATACGCACGATCTCCTTGTGAATGTATTCGATCGAGCCCACATCCAGACCGCGCGTCGGTTGATTGGCGATGAGCAGTTTGATCGGGCGCGAGAGTTCACGGGCGACGATGACCTTTTGCTGGTTGCCCCCCGACAATTTTGACACTGGGATATAAGGGCTGGGCGTGCGCACGTCAAATTCACGCACCAGCCGCCGGCCGTTTTCGTCTATGGCCTCGTGGTTCAGCACACCGTTTTTCGCGAATGGTGGCGCATAGTAGGTGCACAGCACCAGATTATCGGTGACTGGAAATGGCAGCACCAGTCCGTATCGCCGGCGGTCTTCGGGGATGTGGGCTGTGCCGGTTTCGATGATGGGGCGGGGCGATTTGCCTGTCACGTTGTGCTCCAGCATCATGACCCTGCCGCTGTGAGGCTGGCGCAGACCAGTGAGGGCTTCGACCAGTTCGGTCTGGCCGTTACCTTGCACGCCGGCAATACCCAGCACTTCACCAGCCTGCACAGAGAACGACACACCGCGTACAACTTCTACTTCCCGGTCGTCGAACACACGCAGGTCCTTCACACGTAACACCTCTTCGCCGGGGTGGGCCGGGACTTTTTCGACTTTCAGGATCACCTCGCGCCCCACCATCATCGTTGCCAGTTGAGGCTCATCCGTCTCTTGGGGCCTGACTGTGCCGATGACCTGTCCGTCTCGCATCACCGTGATGCGGTCGGCTACGGCCAGCACCTCTTTGAGTTTGTGCGTGATGAAGATGATGGACACACCCCGCGAGGCCAGTTCGCGTATGATGCGGAAGAGGTCATCCGCCTCTTGCGGCGTGAGCACGGCTGTCGGCTCGTCGAGAATCAGGATGTCTGCCTTACGATACAGCGCCTTGACGATCTCCACGCGCTGCTGTATGCCGACCGGCAAGTCTTTTACGTAGGCGTCAGGATCCACATCCAACCCATACTGGTGCGATACTTCGCGCACCTGCGCCGCCACGCCGCGCTGGTCGAGCGTCAGCCGGCGCACGGTCTCGGCGCCCAGCATGATGTTTTCGGTTACGGTGAACACAGGAACGAGCATAAAGTGCTGGTGCACCATGCCGATGCCCTGCGCGATGGCGTCTTTGGATGTGCGAATGTCCACCTGCCTGCTATCGAGGAAAATCTCGCCCGCGTCTGGCTCATACAGGCCATAAATGACGTTCATCAACGTGGTCTTGCCCGCGCCGTTTTCGCCCAGCAGTGCGTGAATCTCGCCCTTGCGCAGGTCAAAATCCACCTGGTCGTTGGCCAGAACGCCAGGAAACTGTTTGGTGATACCCTTTGTTCGAAGAGCCAGGCTCATTTGTCACTCCGTTCAGAAACCCGGTTTTTCGGAAAAAACCAGGTTTCTCCGCTATTTCTCATACGGCACCCCGTCTGCCGCGGGTGGGGTGGTCTTGCCGATGATACCTGTCAAGATCACCATTGTCAGCAGATAAGGTACCATGCCGACGACGTAGGATTGCTGCAGAAAGGCCAACTGGGGTGGAATCTGTTCACGGAAAAACTGTAGATTGATCTGGAACGCCTGCGCAGCGCCGAAGACGAGCGCGGACGCCCACGCGCCGAATGGCGACCAATTGCCAAAGATCATGGCCGCCAGCGCGATGAACCCGCGCCCATTGGTCATCAGCGGCTCGAACGACGGTACCGCCTCCCGCGTAAAGTACGCGCCACCCAGTCCAGCGATCATCCCGCCGATGATCACGTTGGCATAACGCATACGTGCCACATTGATGCCCACCGTGTCGGCAGCGCGGGGGTGCTCGCCGACGGCCCGCGTGCGCAGTCCCCAACGCGTGTAAAACAGGACAAAGTGCGTGATCAGCACTAGCACTACCGCGCTTATCGCAATCGGTTGCTGCTCAAAGACACTCGCGACGGGTGAGTCGCCCAGCAGCGAGATCTCAAGGCGCGGCAGTACGCCCGGCGCATGAGGTACCTGCCCGCCAAAGATGCTTCCCTTCTCGAAGAATAACTGGCGATTCAGGAAGCCGGTGATGCCAATGGCCAGGATGTTGATCACCGTCCCGCCGATGATCTGATCCACCTTGTATGTCACGGACAGGACAGCGTGCAGCAGTCCCAGCAATCCGCCGGTGAGAACGGCTGCTACCACGCCGATGATCAGGCTGGGCATAGCGGACACGCCCAGGATTGTGTTGAAGCAGATGGCGGCAAACCAGCCGAAGAAAGCGGACGCGAGCATCATCCCTTCGATGCCGATGTTGACCACGCCAGCGCGTTC
>JAUWOI010000428.1 GCA_030612185.1 Anaerolineae bacterium | reverse complement strand
CTACGACATGACCATCGTGTTGGATCCGACCGACGCGCCGGTGCGGGCCGGCATGAGCGCCAATGCCACCGTTATGGTCGAGGAACTGGCTGACGTTCTGCTCATCCCCACCTGGGTGGTGCGCATAGACCGCGGCACCGGCCAGACCTACGTCCAGCGCCAGGCGGGGGAGCAGACCGGGCGGGTGGACGTCCAGTTGGGGGTGCGGGGCAATGGTGTCGTGCAGGTGCTCGGTGGCCTGGAGGAAGGGGACGTGGTCGTGCTCATTCAGAAGGAGATGTTCGAGGCGATTATGGAGGAGATGCAGTGATGGAGACGCCGGTCATCCACATCCAGGACGTGACCAAAGTCTACCACATGGGTGAGGTCAAGGTCCATGCTCTGCGCGGCATCTCAGTCCAGGTGTGCTCCGGCGAGATGATCGCCATTATGGGGCCTTCGGGCTCGGGCAAGTCCACGCTCATGAATGTCATCGGCTGTCTCGATCAGCCCACCGCGGGTGAGTACTTCCTGGACGGGGCTGACGTCGGCCTGCTCAACGACGATCAGTTGGCCGAGATCCGTAACCGCAAAATCGGCTTCGTCTTCCAGACCTTTAACCTGCTGGCCCGTACGAGCGCCTTTGAGAACGTGACGCTGCCGCTGATCTACGCTGGGGTACCGCGCGCGGAACGGCACACACGGGCGCGGGCAGCGCTGGAGGCGGTGGGGCTGGCGGGTCGTTTGACGCACCAGCCGACCGAACTTTCGGGCGGCGAGCAGCAGCGGGTGGCCATCGCCCGTGCGCTGATCAACAAACCCGCCATCATCCTGGCCGACGAGCCGACAGGGAATCTGGACAGTACATCAGGGGCGGAGATCATGGCGATCCTGCAATGGTTGAATCAATATAGCGGGATCACGGTGGTGCTGGTGACTCACGATCCCAATATCGCGCGTCATACCTCGCGCATCATTCATCTCTACGACGGGCACGTCACCAACGAGGAAGTGGTGACAGATCCCCTGGTCGCTGTGAAGGGAGGTGAGGGGGCGTGAGCATCTTGGAGAGTGTGAGATTGGCCCTCCGCGCCCTGGCGGCCAACAAACTGCGGGCTGCCTTGACGATGCTGGGCATCATCATCGGCGTCGGGGCGGTCATCACGCTGATGTCGGTGGGCGATGGAGTGCAAGCCTACATCACAGGCCAGTTCCAAGACATGGGCACTAACATGCTCATCGTCTTCCCCGGTGAGGTGCAGAACCCCATGTCGAGCGGGGCGGCTATGATGGGCGTCGGCGCCAGCCTGACGGTGGGCGATGCCGAGGCGCTGGCCGACCCGCTGCGCGTGCCCGATGTGGTCAAGATAGCGCCGGCGCTGGCTCAGTTTGGCCGCGTTACGGTGGGGAGTGAGGAGCGCTTCACCCAGGTGAACGGCGTCACGCCGGAATTGATGGAGGTGCGCAACTGGTATCCGGTGGTGGGGGAGTTCATCAGCACCCAGGACCTGGAAAGCCGCTCGCGAGTGGTTGTCCTGGGACAGACCGTGGTCGAAAATCTCTTCCCCGATAATCCCTATCCGCTGGGCGAGACGGTGAGGATCAACAACATCGCCTTCCGCGTTATCGGCGTGATGGAGGAAAAGGGGGGGGCGACCAACTTCGCTGATCAGGATGACGTCGTCTATGTTCCCCTGACCACGGCGCAGACGCGCCTGTTCCCTGCGCGCACGCTCTCCGGCGAGCGTACAGTCTCGGTCATCATGGCCCAGGCGGTCAGTGACGAGCGAATTGACATGGCCAAGGAGGAGATCTCCACGGTGCTGCGAGAGCGGCACGACATCGCCTTCCGCGACGAGGATGACTTCTCCATCATCACCCAGGCGGGCCTGCTTGGCGTTTTCGAGCAGATTATGGAAGTGATAACTGTCTTCCTGAGTTCTATTGCCGCCATCTCGCTGGTGGTGGGCGGCATCGGGATCATGAACATCATGCTGGTCTCGGTGACGGAGCGCACGCGAGAGATTGGGCTGCGCAAGGCGGTGGGGGCGCGGCGGCGCGACATCCTGTGGCAGTTCCTCATCGAGGCGGTGGTGCTGGCGCTCGCTGGTGGGGTCGCGGGCATCGGCCTGGGCGCGACGGGGGCCAAGATCATCACCCGGCTGATCGGGGAGTTTAGTGCGCTGCTCTCGCTCGACGCGATGCTGCTGGCGACGACCGTCTCAGCCTTAGTCGGCCTGGCCTCCGGCATCTACCCGGCCTGGCGGGCGGCGCGGCTCAACCCGATTGACGCGCTGCGGTATGAATGATTGGAGATTGGAGACTGGAGATTAGAGATTGGAGATTAGGGATTGGGGATTGGCTTCTTCTCGCGGTGAGCGGATTAGGGCGGATCTGATTCTGCTCGCCGTTGCTGTTGTGTGGGGCAGCGCGTTCGTGGCCCAGCGAATGGGGATGGAGCAGGTTGGGCCTTTTGCTTTCAACGCCGCGCGCTTTGCGCTGGGCGGCCTTGTTTTGCTTCCTGTCTACATCGTAGCAACCAGGTTTCTCGGAAAAAACCTGGTTTCTGGTGACTTGCGCGGCGGCGTCTTGTTGGGGCTATTGCTCTTTGGTGGCGCTTCGGCGCAGCAGATCGGGCTGGTGCACACCGATGCGGGCCGGGCCGGCTTCATCACGGGTTTGTACGTCGTCATCGTGCCGCTGCTCCTGGCGCTGGTGTGGCGAGAGCGAGTAAGACGAAACGTCTGGCTAGGAGCCGGGCTGGCCGTAGCGGGTCTATCCCTCCTCAGCCTCAACCTTAACCTCAACCTCCGCCTGTCACCCGGCGACGGTTGGGTGCTGGCCGGCGCGTTTCTGTGGGCCTCACACGTCATTGCCATCGGGCGGATAACGCCGGGCCGCGATCCATTGCGCCTGGCGCTGGTACAGTACTTCGTCTGCGCGACGCTCAGCCTCCTGGCGGCGCTGGTGTTGGAGCGGGGGACGTGGGACGGCGTACTGCTGGCAGGGCCGGCGATTTTGTACACAGGAATACTTTCCACCGGTTTGGGCTATACCGGTCAGGTCGTCGCGCAGCGGCGCACCACGCCTGCCCGCGCCGCCATCATCCTCAGCATGGAGGCCGTCTTCGCCGCGCTCTTCGGTAACCTACTCCTGGGCGAGAGACTGACGGCTCAGCAGTTACTGGGCTGTGGGCTGCTGCTGGCGGGGATGTTGCTGGCGCAGGTTTCCTCGTTTTCCCAACCAGCATCGGACGATACGATCAGACCTGACAGGTTTTTACCCAGGAAATGGGGCCCCAAGTGACGAAATTCGTGGAAACCCGTCAGGTCTTGATGCTCTACCCCGCCAGATACGCACCCATAGCGGCAAACAGGGCCAAAGCACCCAGGGCCAGGAAAATACCTGCCGTCTTGAGCACGGAGTGCTTGTAGGCCACGATGCGCTCGAAAGCCGCCTTACTCTCCCGCCAGGAACTGATGTTGCTGGCGTAGGTGCGGGGAAAAAAGACGAGCAGGGCAAAGCACAGGCTGACCAGCCAAAAGGCCAGCGGGGCCAGGTACAACAGGAGCAGCCAGCCGCTACCCAGAGTGCCCCGCACGTCCGAGTAGGCGATGGCGTGAAAGTAGAGCCCTTCCAGGATGCCGGCCACGCCGATGATCTGTTTGGCTGTTTCCTCTATAGATTTGACGGACTCACCCAGCAGCCCCTTTGTGGTGTCCTTCCAGAACTTAAGGTTGGGATCGGGGGCGATGGGCAGTTCCTCGTCGCTCAGACCGGCCTGCTGCGCTACACGTTCCTCTATCTCGATCATGCGCTCGCCCATGTCACCCCTCCACCTTGACCTCAAAATCCTGCCCGCAGTTGAGGCACGTCAGGTCCACGGTGTACCTGTGCCGTGCGTGGGGTGGTTGTGGCTTCTCCTCCCCCCTGACGGGCTTCACCATACCCTTCTGATATCGCTTCTCCGGGTCATCCCGAAACTTGTACCCGCAGAAAGGGCATTTGAATACACGCATTGCCATGTTGCTCGCTCCTTATATCTGATCACGAAAGACACGAATGGACGGATGGGACTACCACGGATATAGAAATGAACGATAAGATTCAGGTTACTACTCACCCTCCCGCAGGTTTTGACGGGTTTTCAACGCAAAAGCACATCCCAACGGCTATGCAAGCCTGCGAGTACAGCAAATCGTAACCTGCGGGAGGGTAGCCTGAGTAGTAGCAGATTCAGGCATC
>JAUWOI010000537.1 GCA_030612185.1 Anaerolineae bacterium | reverse complement strand
GTCCTCCCATCTGATCCGGCTGGCCCAATGGCGACGACGCACCGTATTGGCCACCTTGCTGGAGTGGGCTCGGGGGACCAAAAGCCTGCTCAACGGCACCATTGTGCGGGTGCTGCTGGGTGGGCAATCCGTCTTCTCCCTGGGCGAAGTAGTACCCATCTACCAGGCACTCCTGCACCGCCAGGATGACGCAGGTGAGGTGATGGCTGCTTACCTGAGCAACCCGGAGCAGGAAAGCACCTGGCCGCTGAGCGCTCTCACTGAAATCGCTCGCGCGCCGGAGCGAGAGATCCTGCAGGAGATGGGTCACGTCCTCCAGACTACGGCCTGGCGACATCCTCAGATCGTAGTCCAGGCTCTGCCGGACTGGGCGCGCCACGAGCACGCGAGTGTCCGCGAGACTGCGCTGTTCCTGATGGCCAGCGTCGGCAAGGCCCAGATCCAGGAAAAGGACCCCGTCACCGGCCTCAATGTGCTCGGCGGTGTCTACGGGGAGCGCTGGTTCAGCGCACTGGCCGACCTGGCGACCGACCCGATGCCGGCGATACGGGCCCGCCTGACCCACCAGGTCCCCGATTTCGCCCAGATGGATGCAGGGCGCACGGTGGAGGTGCTGGCCCTCCTCTCACAGGATAAGCAGGAGCGCATCCGCCAACTCACCGCGCTGGCCCTGGCCCCCTTCGCGGCCCGTTATGCCAGCCAGGCCATCCCTATCCTGGAGAACCTGGCGGGCGACGTCAGTCCTCGCGTGCGGGAGGCCACCATCCCCGCCATCGCCGACGGCGTGGCACAGGCGGAGGTCATTCCTGCCGTCAGCGTGCTGGCGACGCTGGTGCGCGATCCGGCCATAACCAACGCGGCCACACCTGCCTTTATCTCTGTCGCCTCGACACGGATAGACGGCGCAGCAGCCGCATTGGCCGCATTGAGCAAAGACACCAATGCCGCACTGCGCAGCGCCCTGCTCGAAGTGGCCTTCAAAACCGGAAGCACCCACCCCGTCGTCGTTGCAACCTTCCTGGCTCCGCTGGCCACAGATCACAGCGCTGCGCTGCGTGAAAGAGTCATCGAGGCCTGTCACCTCATTGCCCAGCGCGACCCGGTCGCACCGCTGGACGTGTTGGCTCAACTGACCCTCGACCGGCACCTGCACATCCGCGAACGAGCCATAACAGAACTGACCGCTGCCGGACTCAGGGCTCCTCAGCAGGGGCTGCAGACGCTGCGCCGCCTGGCCCAGGAGCGCCGCTCCGAAGTCAAACTCCTGGCTTTGCAGTGCCCTGCAGTCATTCGCTGCCGATCACGCCGCGGCTGTGCTGGAAGCAGTGGACCTGCTCATCCGTGACCCGGACCTGACCGTCCGGCGGGCAACGCTGCCGGTTATTTCGGCTGCCGGCGAGCGGGAACCGGCCGGCGCATTGGAGCGACTGGGGCGTCTGCTGCTCGACCTGGACACCAGCATCCGAGAGGCGGCACAGGAACCATTCCTGAGGCTCTGTGCCGCCCGAAGTCCTCGTCTGCTCCCCGTGCTGAGCCGGCTGGCCACCGACCCGGCATCGACGGTCTACCTGCCCACCCTGGAGGGGCTAACACACTTTGTCAGTGCCCAGCCTGATGCTGTGCTCCAGGCAGTCACTCCGGTGATAGGGGGTAGCGCGGAGGAGGCGCGAGAGGCTGCCCTACCTGTGGTCGAACGGCTGGCCGCAATCCGGCTGACGGGCGTCGTGCGGATGCTGGCTCCGTCGTTGCACAGGGAGGGAGCAAGCGAAAGTGCCCGCCGTCTCTATTGGCAGATCATGCGCCTGCCGGAGGGGAATCCCATCGTCACCGATGCCGACGCCGTTATTCGCTCCATGGCCCACAATGCCCATTGGGACGGCAAGGCAGCCCGAAGGGTTCTCTCTCTCGGTGAAGCCACTACCTTCACCCGTCGGCGGGCGATGGCGAAACTGACCGGCAAAGTCAAGTAGACAGTCTGGCAGCCAGGATGCGACGTATGTCTGAGAGGGTGTCTGAGAAATGCTCGTAGTGATGACTTTAGTCGTTAGTCGCAGGGATTATTGGGCCCAAAATGGGCCAAAAAACGACTGAAGTCGTTACTACGAACACTCGATCCTGAATTCTCAGACATGCTCTGAGGCATGTTGTGCCTGAACCTGAAAGGGCAAGGAGAAACAAGTGGGACTAACAACCGGGAAAGTGCTGCAAAACCGCTACCGCGTCGTCTCCCTGCTGGGGGAGGGCGGGATGGGGGCTGTCTACCGGGCCTGGGACACGCGACTCAACGTGCCCACGGCGCTCAAAGAGATGATCCCTCAGCCGGGGATTGATCAGCGAACCTTGGCCCAACTCCGCCAACAGTTCCGGCAGGAAGCGCAAATCCTGGCCCGCCTGAATCACCCCCATCTGGTGCGCGTCGGCGACTTCTTCGAGGAGGGAGGCAACACCTACCTGGTGATGGACTTCGTCGCAGGGGAGGGGCTGGCCGAGATCATCAAGCGGGAGGGAGCGCAGCCGGAGAAGCAGGTGGTGGCCTGGGCCGGACAACTCCTTGACGCGTTGGCCTACTGCCACAGTCAAGGGGTGATTCACCGAGACGTGAAGCCGCAGAACGTGATCATCCGACCCGATGGGCGGGCGGTACTGGTGGACTTCGGGCTGGTGAAGTTGTGGGACCCGGGTGACCCGCGCACGAAGACGGCGATGCGGGGAATGGGCACGCCGGAGTACGCCCCGCCGGAGCAGTACGACATTGAGATGGGACACACCGATGCCCGCAGCGATGTATACGGCCTGGGGGCGACGCTGTACCACGCGCTGACGGGCCAGGCTCCGCCGACGGCGACGATGCGCATGGCGGACCCGGAGCAGTTCGCGCCGCCGCGGGCGGTGGCGTCTGGGGTAAGCAAACAGACCGAGGCGGTGGTGTTGAAGGCGCTGGAGTATTCGTGGAAGAGTCTCTTGGATAAGATTTTGAGTTTGTTTTGAGGGTTCACTGGGTGCGCGTGATGGCCATACGGTCGTAAGG
>JAUWOI010000007.1 GCA_030612185.1 Anaerolineae bacterium | reverse complement strand
CACGACGCTTCGTCATCAGCGTGGCGATGCCCAGGCCTATTGCCATGTGAGCGTCGTGGCCGCAGGCGTGCATCACGCCAGGGTTCTGCGACACGTAGTCGGTCTCGTTCTCCTCGGTGATGGGCAGCGCGTCCATGTCGAAGCGTAACATCACCACCGGGCCAGGTTGTTGCCCCTTCAGTAGCGCGACCACGCCGGTGGTGGCGACGCCTGTCTGCACCTGGTAGCCCAATTCGCACAATCGCTCGGCGATGACCTCAGCCGAGCGGTGTTCCTGAAAGGCCAATTCCGGGTGCATATGAAAGTCGCGCCGCCAGGCGACCAATTGCTCGCGCAGCGCTTCCGCTTCGGCTCTGAAATCTACCTGGTTTGACATCTTCCTCCTCTAATCCGCCGTTCTCACCCGGCGCGCTCTGCCAGCACCTCCGCGATCACTGCCTCGGCCTCTTCCTGCAAGGGTGGTACCACGTGCTCGTCCAGGATCTCCCGTGCTCGCTCGTTGGCCCGCGTGAACATGTCCTTGCTGCCTTGCTTCACCCAGCGGTCGTAGCGGCTACGGTCAATCAGGTCCGGCTTCCACTGGGCCCACTTCCAGTTGTCGAGGGTGTGATCGTCCGCCAGGAACCCCCCGCCTGGCCTGATGCGAGCGATGACGTCGAGGGCCAGCGTTGTCTCGTTGACGGCGAGCCCTTCTACCAGGAAACGGGTCTCGCGGATAATCTCGTCGGCGATCACCAGCGCCTCCATTGAGGAGGTGGACCCGTATTCGATGTAGCCCACGTCGTGCACTAGCGTGGCACGCGCCAGGAAGTTGGTCAGGATGGAGAAGGTCATCTCGATGCCCGCCTGCGCATCTACCACTTTGCTGTCACTGGCGCCACCTGCTGACCAGGCGGGGAGATTGTAATAACGGGCCAGTTCCATCTGCGCCATCATGCCCAGTGGCCACTCTGGGCTGCCGTAACTGACGATGGCGCTCTTCATATCCATTGCCGCCGTGTTCATCCCGTAGAGGAACGGCGTGCCGGGGCAGATCAACTGTGAGATGATCAGCCCAACCAGACACTCTGCGTTTCCCAGCGTCAACGCGCCTGCCAGCGTGATCGGTCCGCCGCCGCCGGTGTTGGGCGAGGGCGGATAAGCAGCCGGAATGCCTTTCTCGGCGCAAAAGATCAGTTTCTGAAGTGATTCTTCTGGGAAAAGCAGCGGGGAGATGGACTCAGCGTAGAGCAAGAGGAACGGCTTCTCACGCAACGCCTGCTCACCACCGGCCACGGCCACCGCGATACGATAGATGTCCTCCATATCGGCGCGGTTCTTGGCGGTGTAGATGTTGGGCTTGACCGAGCCACGGATCATGCGGATGAATTCGTGAATGTAGAGGTCGTCGGGCGGCACGTCGGAGGGATTGCCCATAGACATGATGAAGTCTATGCGCTCCAGCGCGTCGCACAGACGGGCGATGTCCTCAACGTCCTGAGCCGTTGTGCGGCGACGTTCGCCGGTCTCCACGTCTAACGTGAAGGTGGTATCGGAACCGGAACCGAAGAATACCTTGCCTAGTTCCAGCGGCATGGTCAGGTTGCCCAGCCGGTTGTACATGGGGATGCGTGAGGGCACGCTGGCGATGGCGTCACTGACCATGTTCTCCGGTATCTTGATGCGGCCTTCGGATTCCCAGGCACCAGCGTCGAGCAGCAGTTCACGTCCTCGAATATCTTGCATCTCCACGCCGGTCTGGGCCAGTATCTCCAGCGTACCGTAGTGAATCGCCCGCACCTGTTCGTCGGAAAGGGCGCGGACGAAGGGCTGCAACGTGGGTATTGGCAATTGGTGAGTCACAGGGTGTTACCTCCAATCGTGAAACGTATTACCTCACAGTATCAACGTATCGGCGTGCCGCTCCCGGATCCACGCGTCCACCTGCGGATCCAGCGGCTCCGGCTGGTGCTCCGCCAGGATGCGGCGCGCGATCTCTTTGGCCCGCGTCCAGGCATCGGTACCGCCGGCCTCTTCCCACCTCTCTCGTCCCTGCCGGTCGAAAACGGCCGAGGGGTAGTAGAGTTCGGTGCGCATGTAGCGCATTGTGTGCTCTTCCATCAGATAGTGGCCACCCGGACCGACCTGGTTTATCACGTCGAGCGCCAGTGTGTCGTCGTTCACCTCGATGCCTCGCACGGCGCGCATCGCCATGCCCAGCAACTCGTTATCAATCACGAACTGCTCGTAGGCGATGGTGGACATATCCTCCAGCATACCCGCCGCATGGTGGATGAAGTTGGCCCCGGCCAGCGCGACCTGGATGACCGACTGTGCCTTCTCCATGCCCGCCTGGATGTCCGGGATTTTGGCCTCGGTCATGCCGGCGCTGTTGTAGATGGGCACTTCGTAGAAGTGGGCCAGTTGGGTGATGGCGGCGTTGCACAGCCCCAATTCTACCGAGCCGCTTAGATACTTGCCGCTGCGCATGTCGGCTGTGGCAGGGATGGGGCCGATGAGAACAGGGCAGCCGGGCTGCGCCAGTTGGGTCAGTGCCAGCCCGGCCAGTTGCTCGGCGTTCAACTGGGCCAGCATCCCGGCCATCGTGACCGGCGCGGTCGATCCGGCCATCGGCGCGGCCGAAAGCACGACCGGCACACGTTGCCGGCAGCACTCGATCAGCAGCGTCGTCACGCCAGCGTCGAACTTGAGCGGGCTGACCATCCAACTGGTGATGAAGGAGACGATGGGGCGCTCGCGCAATGGCTTAGGGCCGCCTGAGATGCGCTCACACATCTCCACCACGTCGCGGATGCCCTGGATGGTGTAGACGCCAGCCTGGACGTGCTTGGTGGTGTTCGCCAGGGAGGCATAGTACTTGTTGATTTCCACGTTCTCTTTCGACATGTCGGTGGGGTAGATGGGGATGAGATAGAAGTGGATGTTGTCCAGCGCGTCCACGATGCGGGCCATGTCAGCCACGTCCCGGAGTACTGCCTTGCGGATTTTGCTCGTCTCCAGATCGAGCACCTGCAGTGCCGCGCCGCCGGTGCCGATGTGGACTCGCGCTCCCTCCAGGATGAGGTCGTTATCCGGGTTGCGGCCGGCCAGCACCACCCGCGAGGGTGCTTTGTCCAGCGTGTCCTCGATGAGAGACTGCGACAGCCGCACCCGATTGCCGTCTACGTCTGTCCCAGCCTCTGTGAACAGCCGCAGTGCCTCCGGCTCCTCTACCTGCACGCCGGTGCGCTCTAGGATTGCCAGCGATGCTTGGTGGATTCGTCTTACCTGCTCATCGGTCAGCGGCTTGTACCGCCCGCCGACCAGTCCCTTGCCCGGTCCTCGATGTTTTCTAGCCATATGTCACCTAACTATCCAACCAGCGATCGCGCCAGTTCGACCGCTGAAGCCGCGTCGGGCGCATAACCGTCGGCGCCGATCTCATCGGCGAAGGCCCGGGTGACTGGTGCACCACCGATCATCACTTTGACCTTCTCTCGCAGACCGGCTTCCACCAGCGCGTCAATCGTGTGTTTCATCGCCGGCATAGTGGTGGTCAGCAGCGCCGACATGCCGATCAGGTGCGGCTGCTCCGTCTTGACGGCCTCGATGAACTTGTCGGGAGGGATATTGGTGCCCAGATCCACGATCTCGAAACCACCGCCCTCCAACATCATCATTACCAGGTTCTTGCCGATGTCGTGCAGGTCGCCCTCGACGGTGCCTATGATGACCTTGCCAGCCAACGGCACATCGCCCTCGGCCAACAGTGGACGCAGGATGTTCATGCCAGCACGCATAGCACGGGCAGCGATGAGCACCTCGGGTACAAACAACTCGCCGTCCCGGAAGTCCACGCCGACCTGGTCCATCCCAACGAGCAGCCCTCCCTTGAGCACCTCCGCCGGCGTCAGTCCTTCATCAAGCGCCTTTTGCGTCAGTTCGGCAACTGCCCCATCTTCACCGTCGTACAGTTTCTCTGTGATTTGCTTGAGTATGTCTGTCATTGATTATGTGTCCTTTCTCGTGGGCTGGTATACCGGAGACCGATCTACCAATGTACCAATCTACTAATCTACTAATCTACTTCCTTCGCTTCCTGCGGTAGCCCTTGATGTATCTCATCGCGAAATCGTCCCGCCCCAGGAGCACGTCCACTGCCAGGATGGCCTGTCTGACCCGGTCCGCGTTGACGATGGGAGCGTTGACGCCCTCCCGGATGGCTATGGCCAGGAATGCCCAGTTGACCACCTCACGATCAGGTAGCCCGAAAGAGACGTTGCTGGCCCCCAGCGTCATGTTGACCCCTAGTTCGGCCCTGACCAGGCGAATGGTCTCCAGTGTGACCAGCGCGGCTTTTGAGTCGGCGCCGACAGTCAGGGCCAGGCAGTCAATCAGCACATCCTCGCGGGGGATGCCCAGGTCCTCGGCGCGCTCGACGATCTTGCGGGCGATCTCCAATCGTTTCTGCGGATCGTTGGGGATGCCATCGTTGTCCATGCACAGGCCGATGACCGCTGCCTCGTGCTCGGCCACCAGTGGCAGCACGCGGCTCAGGTTCTTCTCTTCGCCGTTGACTGAGTTGACCAGCGGCTTGCCCTGGTAGACTTTCAACGCAGCCGCTAATGCTGCGTGGTCCGGTGTGTCAATGCTGATGGGAACCTCCACCACTTCCTGGACCATCTTCACAGCGCGGGGCAGCAGTGCTACCTGGTCCACGCCGGCCGCGCCCACGTTCACGTCAATCACATCGGCGCCGGCGACTATCTGAGCCAGTGCCTCGTCCTTGACAATCTCGACGTTGCCCGCGACCAACGCGGCCGCCAGTCTCTTGCGCCCGGTGGGATTGATGCGCTCGCCGATAAGTACCGTAGGGCGGTCGGGAGCAATACGGACGGTGCCTCTTGTTCCTGTGAGAACTGTTTCCATGACGTTTTATTTCCTCCAATAGTTATGTTCATCTTGGCATGCTCACTGCTTATCAGGCGGCGGCTCCAACAACGCTATGAGTTGCCGCACGTCGTCGAGCCCTGCACAGTCCCAGCATGTCTCGCGCAGTGCGTCCACGCGGTCGGCGGCGAGATGAGCACCGGCCAGGCGGTTGAACTTGTTTGTTAACTCAGCGTCGCTTAGCGGATCGGTTGGGTCGCCACGCGCGCCGCAGATTTCTGACTCGAAGCGGTTCCTGTCCACGCTGTACAGGGTGACCCGCGCCAATGCCTCGGCCGGAAAACGCGCTTCCAGCGGTTCGTCCACCGCCATCGTGACCCTATCGGCCAGGCGTAGTATGGCTTCGTCGAAAATGCGTGGCTCAGTCACCTGTTCAGGGTCAAGTCGACCGTCAACGAGGGTTGCCGCCACTGGGTAGGGCAGGCTGTATTGTGCCTGCTCTGTGTTAGCGGGGTGGGCCACAGCGAGACGGGTCGCCGCCTCGAATGTGTGTACTTCGATTTTGGCGATGTCGTTGGGTGCGAGGTGATGCTCGGTGGCCAGAGAGAGCACGCCCCTGACGGCTGGCTGTGCCCAGCGGCAGCAGGCATAGGGCTTGAAGTACAAATTGCGCATCAGCCAAACCTGGCCGAGGCTGGCCCATACGGAGGCCACGTCGTCGCCTTCCACTGTGAGCGCCGGCGCCCCCGTAAAGCCCGCCGCCGCCAGTCGCCCGGCCAATACGCCGGTCATACTGCCCCAGCCGGAGCCATCTTTGACCATCGTCGGATGGTCAACGCAGCGCATCATTGGCGAGCGCGGGCCATGATACTCAGCAATACCCAATGCGTGGCGAGCCTGCGCCGCATCCAAACCAAGCGCACGGGCCGAGACCGCCGCCGAGCCAAGCGCTCCCCACGCGCCGGAGGTGTGGTAATCGCTGGCGGTGCGATGCAGTGATACCCCGGCTCGCAGCGCGACCTCGTAGCCGACTACCAGTCCTGTCACGAAGTCCTCGCCGCGCCAGCCCGTAACCTCGCCCAGAGCCAGCGCCGCCGGAAAGACGTTCACCCCTGCGTGTCCCTTGCAGGGCCGGTAGCCGTCGTGTATGTCCATCGCGTCAATGGTCATACCATTGGCCAACGCTGCCCCTGGCGCGCTCACCCGCCGCCCGTCGAGCAGCAGCGTGGCCTCGTCCCCGCCGTAGACGGCTGCCGTCACGTCCCGCACGAGGCGGCTCAATTCCGTGGCCTGTCCGGCTACCAGCGTACCGCTCAAGTCAAGCACGCAACGGGCCCCCATGTGTTGCACATCGGGCGGCACGTCGGCCCAGGTCAGGTTGTGGATGAAGTCTATGATGCGGCCAATCATACTATCGTCGGCTTATCCGCTCAGCGCCACGCCCCGTTCCGTCTCCAGACGCGTCAGTGCTGTCTGCAATTCGCGCATCTGCTTCTCCAGTTCCGCCATACGTTCGACCAACGCTCGCTCCTGCAGGCCACCCTCCGTTTCCTCTGATGAAACCCGTGGCAACGGCTTGTGACTGGTGTCCCCGATGATCGGCGCTGGGATCTGTGCTTCAGACACGACCGCCGCTGCCGCCTCCTCGATTGGCCGGACTGCGCCCATCACCTCAGGTGCGACCGCCGCTGCCGCTTCCTTAATTGGCCGGACCGCGCCCCTCACCTCGGCAACGGCCTCGCGCACAGTGGCCACAACGTCTGTGCCCTCGCGTGTCACATCAGCGACCCCTGCCTCCTCCCACCACTGAGCCATGAACTGACCGGATAGACTCTGCAGTGCGTGGGCATAGGAGCCCAGTTTGGCGCCGATCGCGGGCAGCCTGTCTGGACCGAACAGGAGTATCCCCAGGACAAGGATAAACAGCAGTTCGATCCAGTTGAAGTTCTTCAGGATATCCATGCTCGCCTACGTATCTTCTTCTCCTGGTTCGCTGGCGGATTCGTCTTGTTCCTCCTGTACGGCCTTCTTGAACTCACTGATGGCCCCACCTAGGCCCTTACCTATGTCCGTCAGCCGGCTCGCGCCGAAGATCACCAGCACAATGACCAGGATGATCCCCCACTCCCAGACACCAAAACTCGGCATTCCACTTCTCCTTCATCCACCTCTCATGACTCCTAAATCTCGCGCACGTCTACAATCTCTTGACTTTCAATCTGCCCCAAGGCAACAACGATCTCCTCCTTGGGCACGTAACGAATCTTGACCACTGCATCCCATTTGCCGGGCTCCTTGGGAGCCGGAGCGCCGCCGCAGGCCAGTATCCCCCAACCCTGCGCGCTGATGGCGCCGACGAGTTTGGCCAGTTCGCCTTCCACATTGGGCATACGCACCGTCACCCGCACGCCGGGTATTCGCGTGGCCATCATCTCCATCGTGAGGGCCAGCAGGTCAATCTCCGTGATGATGCCCATCACGATGCCCTTCTCCACCACAGGCAGGCAGCCGATCTTGTTCTCGACCATGATGCGGGCTGCTTCTTCTATCGTGATGTCCGACCCGGTGGTGATCACGTCCTCGGCCTTGGTCATCACGTCCTCGAGGGTAAGCCCGGACAGGGTACGGGCAATCTCCCACACGTCCAGGCTGCCCAACTTTCCTGGCTCGATGAGTAACGTCTGCCGTGTAACCAGGCCCAACAGACGTTTTCCATCGCCGACGACGGGCAGGTGACGGATGTTGTTCTCCCCCATGTAACGTTGCGCTTCGACGATGGACATAGTCGGCTCCGCCATCAGCGGATGCCTGGTCATGTAATCCTTAACCAGCATTGGACTCCTCCTCGATGGTCACCACCGCTTCCATCTGGCGCAGTTCCTCCAGCGGAATGTGGCAAAAGATGCGGTGCCCATCCCCGGCGTTCCGCCAGGGTGGTGCTTCTGTCTCACAGATTTCGCCGACCTTGCGCGGGCAACGGGTGTGGAAGCGGCAGCCACTGGGCGGATTGAGCGCGCTGGGCACCGAGCCGCTCAGTCGAATGTGCTTCTGCTCTGCCGTGGGGTCGGGGATGGGCACTGCCGAGAGCAGTGCCTCGGTGTAGGGATGGTAAGGCGGTGCATAGATTGCCTCGGCCGGGCCATATTCACAGATTTGCCCCAGGTACATCACCGCCACATAGTCGGAGAAGAAACGGACGACGCTCAGATCGTGGGCGATGAAGAGCATGGTCGTGCCCTGCTCTCGCTGAATCTCCAGCAGCAAATTGAGCACCGCGGCCTGCACCGACACGTCCAGTGCCGAGACTGGCTCGTCGCACAGCACCAACTCTGGCCGGGCGGCAAAGGCCCGGGCGATGCCCACCCGTTGCTTCTCGCCGCCGCTCAACTGGCGTGGCAAGCGGTCGTAATACTCCGCGCTCAACTTGACCGCATCCAGCAAACGTATCACCTCGCCCCGCACCTGGTCGCGTGGCACCGTCTTGAAGCGTTTCAGCGGCCGCCCGATCTGGTGCCCCACCGAGAAGGATGGGTTCATGGTGGAATCCGGGTTCTGAAAGACCATTTGCAGTTCTTCGATCAACTTAAGGTCACGCTTTTTCACCGGCACGGAGATGTCGAATCCCATAAACTCGACTTTGCCATCGGTGGGCGATTCCAGGCCGACGATGGTCTTGGCCAGCGTGCTCTTGCCGCAGCCCGATTCGCCGACCACGCCCAACGTGCATCCCTTAGGCAACTCGAAACCGACGTCGTCCACTGCCTTGACGTATCTCTTCTCTCCCAGGCCGAACAGGCTGAGCACGGAGGTGCTCGGCTGTTCGTAGTAGGTCTTGAGGTCGGCGACGCGCAGGATCGGTTCCGCTTCGGCCCGCCGATCCGCCAAGACCGCCAGGTCGGGCAGTATACCCTCCGGCGGCTGCCATTCCGTCCCGGCGATCTCTGAGACAAGGTGACAGCGAGCAAAATGGCCGGGCGACCAGGCGTGCAGTTCGGGGTGTTTCTGCCGGCACACGTCGCGGGCATAGTCGCAGCGCGGCTCGTAGATGCAGCCCGGAGGCAGGTTGGCTGGGGAGGGAACCCGTCCGCGGATGGGGTACAGGTAACTCGATTCCTTGCTCAGGCCCAGTTTGGGCACGCAGCGCATGAGTCCCTGGGTGTAGGGATGCATGGGATGTAGAAAAATGTCCTCCGTGGAGGCGCGTTCCACCATCTCTCCGGCGTACATGACCCCCACCTTTTCGGACACGCGGGCAACGACACCCAGGTTGTGACTGATGTACATGATGGCCGTGTCAAAGTGTCGCCGCAGGTCGCCGATCAGGTCCAGCACGGCCGCCTCGACTGTCACGTCCAGGGCGGTGGTCGGCTCGTCCATGATCAGGAGCGCCGGGTTGTTGAGCAGGGCCATGGCGATGACCACCCGCTGCTGCTGCCCGCCGGAGAGTTGGTGGGGATACCGTTCCATCACCGCTTCGGGGTCGGGCATGTACACCTGCTTCAGCATCTCTATGCAGTTTTGGTTGGCCTCTTTTTTCTCCATCCCCCGGTGGATGATCAGCACCTCGTTCATTTGCTCGCCAATGCGCAGAGATGGATTAAGCGCCGACATGGGGTCCTGGTAGACCATGGCGATCTGGTCCCCACGCAGGTGGCGCAACTCACTCTCCGGCCGCCCGCGCAATTCCTGTCCCTGGAAGAGAATACTGCCATTCACAATCTTACCGTTGCGGCCCAGGAAGTTGACGATGCCAAAGGCGATGGTGCTCTTGCCACAGCCTGATTCACCGACGATGCCGTGGGCCTCGCCCCGGTTGATCTCAAAGGAGACATCGCGCACGGCCTGTACGTCGCCCTTGCGGGTTTCATACGAGATGGCCAGGTTTTCGACTTTCAGAATAGGTGTCTGGATACGATGGTTTGTTGTCATAAGTGAGCTCCTTATCTAAAGGACTAAGGTTCAGGTTGAGGTTAAGGTTGAGGTTAAGAGCGCGTGGACAGCGTCTTTATTATCTTGTTGAGATCATGGATGATTTCGTCCAGATTTTGGTTGAGCCCGGTAAAGTCTGTAGGCGTCACGTAGCTTACATCGCGCGCCACGTAGCCCTGGCTCTGGACCTCATAGCATGAACCGCGAGCATGGAGGTAAAACCTGACCTTGTCCTTGCTCGTTTGCCGGCCGAATGCCTCGGCGATGTTGCTGGTGATGGACACGGCTGCGCGTCGCATCTGACCGGTCAGCGAGTACTTCTCAGATTCCGGGAAAGCACTGGTCAGCTTGTAAACCAACAACACCACTTTGTGCGCTTTTTGCCACACCGGCATCTCTGTAAAGTGCCTGTAAGCCACCTCGGCTCCTCCTCCGTTCTTCCTTACCCTTGACCTTAACCTTGACCTCAGCCTTGCTACTGATACCTCATCGTCTCCTCGCGCAGCCCATCGGCAAAGATATTGAGCCCCACTACCAGGGAGGAGATGGCCAGCGCCGGCCACAGGACGGCCCAGGGGTTGTTCCAGATGTAGAGTCGCCCGCGCGCGACCATGCTGCCCCAGTCGGGCGATGGGGGTGGCAGGCCCAGTCCCAGGAAGCCCAGCGTACCGATGGAAAAGACGGCGTAGCCCATGCGCAGCATGGCGTCCACGATGATCGGGCCACGGGCATTAGGCAAGATCTCCACGAACATGGTATAGAGAGTGCTCTCGCCCCGCAGCTCGGCGGCAGCGATGTAATCGCGGGTGCAGATGTCCATAGCCAGGCTGCGCACCAACCGGGCGATTCCGGGCGCGCCGCCGATCGTGATGGCGATGACGACGTTCGTGGGTGATGCTCCTATGGCAGCGATGATGATGAGAAAGAGCAGGATGGTGGGAAAGGACATCATGGCATCGAGAATGCGCATCACCACCTCGTCTACGATCCCGCCCAGGTAGCCGGCCATCAGTCCCAACGTGGAACCGACGAGCAGGGAACACAGCACTGACACAGGGGCCAGTACCAAGATGGTGCGCGCGCCGTAGATCAGACGCGACCAGAGGTCTCGTCCCAGGTCGTCTGTACCCAACGGGTGCGCCGCCGACGGGCCCTGATTTGCGGCCATCCAGTCCTGATCCTGCACCGGATCGTAGGGCGTGAGGAGGGGCGCGAAAATTGCCACCAGCACCCAAAAGACGACGATGCCCAATCCGACGAGCGCCACTTTGGAACGCAGGATAGGAGACATCGCTTCTCCCAACCGTTGCCAAAATGATGGGCGAGCGGCAGCGGAAGGCCTGGCTCGTTCGCTTACAGTCATAACTTACTCCCTTTTAGCTCCAGAGGCAGAATGTGTGAATAGCCAATCACGTTTCACGTCTCACGTTTCACGCTTCACGTTACGCGTACCGGATGCGGGGGTTCAGGAACGTATAAATGATGTCGGCTATCAACTGCGTTCCCACGGCCAGTACCACCATCACCATCGCCCCGGCCTCGATGGCGAAAACGTCCTTGTACATCGCCGCACTGAGCAAGTACATCCCCAGGCCGGGGAAGCCGAAAATCGCTTCCACGACCACGATCCCGCCCATCAGCCAGTTGACGTGCAGCATAATCACGGTGATCGGCGCCATCAGAGCATTGCGTACCGCGTGCTTGAAGATGATGCGCGGGTAGGGCAATCCCTTGAGGACGGCCGTGCGGATGTAGCCACTGCCCATCACCTCAACCATGCTGGCCCGGGTAATGCGCAATATATAGCCGAGTTCGATCAGCGTCAGGGTTGCGACCGGCAGGATCAGCATCTTGGGGTTTTCAAAGATGGCCTTGTCGCTGACGAACACTGTCGCTCCGGGTAGCACTTCCAGCCAGTAGGCGAAGATCAGGATCAGAAAGACGCCGGTGGCAAAGTTGGGGGTGGCAGTGGTCACCAGGCCGCCGATGGAAAGAATGCGGTCAATCGCTTTGCCCTCGTTGATGCCAGCGATCAGTCCCAACACGAGGGCCAGGGGCATGACGATCGCGAAGGCAATGCCGGCCAGGATGGCCGAGTTCCGCACCCGCCGGACTATCGTGTCGGCAACAGGCTGGCGGGTCTGCGTGGATTCGCCCGGATCGCCGCGCAGCAGGCCGCGCTGCAGGGGGATATACTTGCTGGCGCCGCCCTTCTGTTCCACCCACCAGCCGGCCCCTTTCGATTTCATCCAGAAGGCCTCATCACCGCCCTTTACCCACATGACGGCGTGATTGAGGTGGTCCACTCCCCAGAAGGTGCTGACGCCCTCTTCGTCCGTCTGCCAGCGGTCGTTGTCAATAGATTCGACCGTCGTGCCGTCCGGCTGGAGGCGCATGGCGATCATGTCCTCGCCCTCCATTTTCCAGCGTATCAGGGTGCCATCTGGTTCCTGGGCCCACCACTCGTAAAAGTCGGTCTTGGGCGTTTTTATGCGCCGCAGGGGCAGGCCCACTTTCGCACTGGCCCGCCAGTCGCTGCCGATTAACCAACTGATGTATCGAACGTACAGAGGTTGGTTCAGGCCCAACTGTTCTCGAAAGGACTCCACCTGCTCCGGCGTGGCGAACTGGCCGAGCAAATGCCGGGCGACGTCGCCTGGCGCGACTTCGGAGACCAGAAAGATGGCTATGGAGACGATGAGCATAGTTAGAAGCATAAATACCAGACGTCGCAAGATAAATTTAGCCATAGCCCCTCCTTATTTACTTTTATCGGGAGGGGCCGGCCACGGGCCAAAATCGTGACCGCCCCTCCCAGAAACTGAGTTTTTCCAAAAAACCCGGTTTCTTTAGGCTTCTGGATCGTACCACACCTCATTAAACAGGAGGTAGCCAGTGGGGTGAGGCTTGACGTTCTTGAATTTCTTGGTCACGACCCGCCACACGTTCTGCCAGTAGGGGATGCCGATGGAACCGCGCTCCTGCTGGATTGTCTCCATCTTGCACATGAGCGCCCGGCGATCATCCACGTCCAGGGTGCCCTGGGCCTGCTCGAGTAGATCCAGGAACTCCGTGTCCACCCAGCGGGTCTCGTTCCAGGGCGCTGGAGCGCCGTCGGCGTCGGCACCGTAAGCCAGAGGCAAGGTCATCACGGCCATTGGGCGGTGCACCCACGAGGTGATGCCCAGGTCTATCTCGGTCCATTGATCCCAGTAGGAGGACATGGGCACCGGGTTCAGGGTGATCCTGATGCCGGCCGGTTCGGCGTCGGCCTTGAGCGTCTCCGCGTTGGAGACATCCATGGAGTCGCCGCCGAAGGTCAGGGTGACGTCGACGCCGTCCGGGTATCCGGCCTCGGCCAGCAAAGCCTTGGCCCTATCCGGGTCGTACTTGGGCGTCTCTACCTCACAGTAGGCCGGGATGACCGGCGCGACGTGAGTATCCTGGCCGAGCAAGCCTTCGCCAAAGTAGGCCAGACCGAGAATCTTGTCACGGTTCTGGCACAGTTTGAGGGCCAGGCGCACCTTCTCGTCGGTCCACGGTTCCTTGTCCACTCTCATGCGCAGCACCCGGGTCGAGCCGGTGGTGATGGGGAGAATGGTCAGGTCGGGATCGTCCTTGATCGCCTGGTAACCGGCGGCGTCTGGATCGATCAGGTCTATCTGCCCACCCTTGAGGGCGGAGAGATAAGCGGTTACTTCCTCGCCCAGGTCAACGAACACCATCTCGTCCAGGTAAGGCAGCGGCTTGCCATCCTCGCCGTTCTGCCAGTAATCCTCCCGCCGCTTGAGCATCACTCGCTCGCCGACGGCCCATTCCTCCAGCGTGTACGGGCCGGTGCCCACGGGCGCTTTGAGGATGTCGCCTTCGAAGGTGCGATGGTCCAGCACCAACGACGGGTAGTGATACAGGTGCTCCGGCACGGCAATCTGAGCCGAGTCCAGGTGCAGTTTGACCGTGTGATCATCTATCTTTTCGATGTTGTCTGGACTGAGGTAACTCATCAGGCCCAGGACAGAGGAGCCCACGTCGGGGTTCAGCCATTCTTTCATGGTGAAGACGACGTCGTCCGCCGTAAAATCGGTGCCGTTGTTGAACTTGACCCCCTGGCGTACGTGGAGAGTCCAGGTCTTGAGATCGTCGCTGGTCTCCCACTTTTCCAGCAAGAGGGGGGTGGTGACGTTGTTCTCGTCAGTCACCGTCAGGTACTCGAGTACGTTGCACATCGGCTTGGCCGCCGCTATCCAGGAGAAGCGGGCCGGGTGATCTATGCCCATCACACCCTCACCGATGCGGATCGTGCCGCCGCGCTTGGGGCCGGCCGGGGGGGGCGTCGTCGGTACTGCTGTCGGCGCTGCCGCTGGCTCTTCCGTCGGCTCTGGCGTGGCCGGGGCGCAAGAAGCAAGCACCTGGGCCGCGCCCAGGGACACGCCTAGCAGAGTCGCATAGCGTAAGAACTCCCGCCGGCTCATCTTGCCCTGGCGCAGTTGGTCTTGCAGTTCAGGGATTCTCTCGTTCACTTCATGCCTCCTTATTCTGATTCTGAATTCGTCCGTTCGATAAACACCGAGGTCAAAGGTTTCTCCAGACATCACCCCCTTTCACGGGGCCAGAGATCTCTCGGAAAGTCGCACAGGAGCCCTTGCTAATGGGTAGCAGGCCAATCGTATTGGCCGTCTTGGGCTAACAACGCCCAACGCGGTTGGGCTACTACCCTTTTCCGAGAAATCTCGGGTCCACAGGTTATCTTATCTTATCATCTTAGAATACCGGCCAACTTGAAGAAATTGGCCAGAAACTGGCGGCCGTCGTAGTGCAATGTTTCCTCCTCCTCCGAGAGATAGTAATACTCGGGGTGGAACTGAGTCCCGTAGACCAACGCGCCGGTGCGTCTGAAGGCCTGGATCCGGCACACGTCGGTGGACGCCAGCAACTCAAAGCCAGGCGGCACTTCTTTCACTTCCCAGTAGTGCGCCTCGAGGAACACCGGCTCCTCTCCCAACCCCTCAAAGATAGGGTCCGCCTTGAGAACGCGCACCGGCGTAAAGTCCCATTCCTTGTAATAGCCCGGACCGAGACCCGGACAAACGTCTTCCTCTCCTTCCTCCAGCCGTCGCAGGGTGCCGAGGGGAGTTCCATAGGCCATGGCGATCAGTTGATGACCACCGCAGAGGCCGAGGAGCGGCAGGTCAGCGGCCCGGATGATGCGGTACATTTCGGCCAGGTCCGTCTCGTTGTACTCCGACCAGTCTGCCCCACAGCCGCTGATGATCAGGGCCTGGATGCCCCACTCCTTGAGCCGTTGGCGGGTGACACGTGGATAACGTTGTAGCAGACAGGCCTGGTCGGAGATTTCCTCCAGCCTCAGCTTGACCTCCATACGGCGTGCGAGGAGTTCGGGCCTTTTCTTTGGATCCTGAAGTACCCTTTCGTGTTCGATGTCTACGTAGCAGATCATGCAGATCCTCCATAATCAGTTATCAAACAAGGCGTCGCAACGACCCATCACCGAGAGTCGGTTACTCTGAAGCCCGGTTGCCCAGACGCCAGAAAGCGCCTTCTTCCTGGATAACGCGCTCCAGAATGGTCTCGCGGGTTTCGTTGACTTCATTGAGCATTGCCTGGCGGGCTGCTGCAACATCGCGGGTGCGCAACGCCTCGATGACGAGTGCGTGCCTGCGCTCTAACGTCTCGCCAACACGGCACAGAACCATAAAACGGATCAACCGATCGTGCAGGCGGCCCAACATCTCCGCCAATTCGTGGTTACCCGACGCCTCGGCGATCAGACAGTGAAAAGTCCGGTTCTCGCTCATGTAACGGATGTAGGCTTCATCGTCCTCGCCAGTGTAGCCAGCGTGGACGTGTTCGAGTTGCTCGAGTTGCTCCTCGGTGATCCGGGACACGGCTCGTTCGATAGAGGCCACTTCGAGGATGTCGCGCAGTTCAAGCATGTCGCGCAATTGCTTCAGAGTGAAGTGGGTGACGAAGTAACCGGAGCGGGGCTTGATCGTTACCAACCCTTCCTGGCTGAGCATCTGGAGCGCGTCGCGCACCGGCGTGATGCTGGTACCGTAGATTTTGGCCAGTTCATCCAGGTCCAGCCTCTCGCCCGGCTTGCGATGCCCCGCGCCGATGGAACGACGAAGGTCCTTGTAGATCAGATTCTTTGAAGTATCACCTGGTTTCGAACGAGGCATCGGAGCAACTCCGTGCTAGGCCCACAGACGTGGGGCACATATACCGCGAGGCTCTAACCAAAGATGATTATATCACATAATACATCAGATGTCAAGCGTAATACATTAGATGATATAAAGTGATGTATCTAACGAGAGAATCAAGATAAAGCCACGCTCGCCAGTGAGCGTGGCCACGAGTCTTGATCTCTCCCACTTGCTGGATGCTATGTCGAAATCGGCTCCACCTCTTCAACTGGCACCTCCAGTCGCCGGTCTTCGACCTGGACAATGACGATCCCCTTCAACGGCAGCAGGCCCACTACCTTCCCCTCGCCATGAACCGTTCGCACGCGCTTCTTGCGCCGGGGCATCATCTTACACGCTTCCTCGTACTGTTCATGTTCGTAGACCAGGCAGCAACGCAACCGCCCACACATTCCCGTGATTTCCGAGGGATTGAGCGATACCCCCTGCATCTTGGCCATTTTGATGGAGACAGGACTGAACTCAGCAAGGAAGCGGGAACAACAGCGCGGCTCGCCACAAGTGCCGTAGCCGCCCATCAGTTTCGCCTGGTCTCGCGGGCCGATTCGCCGCAGGTCAACGTGGACGGACAGTGTATGCTGCAGCCGCTGCCGTAACTTGTCGAGGTTCACCTTCTTCTCCTCGCTCGCGTAAAGCAGCGTCAGTCGCTGGCCGTCAAAGGTGTATTCGGCGGTGACGATCTTGACGGGTAGGCCCAACTGCGTCGCCGCCTCGCGAGCGGCGACTAGCGTTTCTGCCTCCTTTTGCTGCCACTGCTGGCGCAGTGCCAGGTCGCGGCCGGTGGCCCGCCGCTGTACCGGTTTGAGACCTTCATCACCCTCGCCCTCGTGCAGAGGCCGCACGCTGACCACCTCTCCCAACTGCTGACCACGTGCCGTCTCGACGAGGACAAAGTCGCCTGGTCGCAGACCCTGGTGATCGCTGGCGTCGAAGTGGTAGGCCCTGCCTCTAGGTTGAAAGCGCACACTTGTAATCATTTGGCTGTTGGCTTCGGTTCTAGCATCTGGTTGAGGTACTATTCTACACTGCTTTCAGAAATCAGGCAACTTCCGCGCCAGGCACAATCTTGAAGCAACCCCTCGAATTATTACGATGATAGTTTGACAAACTATGGGGGCCATGCTAGAATGTGCACACCATTCACAGATATCTGGAAGGAAGCGGAACCATGCAGGCTACACGAGAGCGTGTTTTGACTATCCTCAAGGAACGCAACCAGGCGACGGTGGGCGAACTGAGCCGGGAGCTGGGTCTGACTGCCGTCACTGTGCGTCACCATCTCGACATCCTGCGCAGTGAAGGGTTCGTTGCTCCCCCTCTCGTGCGCCGCCGCAAGACCCCCGGCCGTCCTCAGTACGTCTATACCCTGACTGAAGATGCCAGCGCGTTCTTCCCCAAGAAGTATGACCATCTGGCTGGCCTGATACTCAGCGAGGTGCACTCCTGCCTCTCGCCAGCCGAAGTGAATCAGATGATGAAGCGCATCGGCGAGCATATCGCTGATCAGTTTGCCTTTCCCGGCGGGGACAATTTCGAGGCCCGGTTGGTCGCCGCCGTCGAATTTCTGAACGGGCAAGGCTATTTGGCTCGTTGGGAACGGTGCGAAGACGGCGAAGATGCCGGTGATTACCTGCTTCACATCTCCAACTGTCCTTACGAGCGTGTGGCCCGCCAGTATCATGAGGTCTGTACGATGGATCTGACGCTATTGTCCCGCCTTCTGGGCACGTCTCCCCAGCGCATCGCCTGGGCGGCCCAGGGTGACCACCAATGCATCTACGCAATCCGTCCTCCCGGCGGATAACACTTGCGTGGAGGAGTATATGCCTCTTAAGACGACGCTAATCTACCCCGGCATCGCCGGGCGTGGTTTCAACTCCCTAAAGCAAGGTATGGATGCCGGCTGGATCTCCCACGGCCTGGCCTCCCTCAGCGCCGCCGCCAAAGCCCAGGGATTCGAGATAGACCTGGTTGACCTGCGGGCTTTGAGCGGCTGGGATCATTTCCGGGAAGTGCTGGCGGAGCGGGGTCCTGGCGTCGTCAGCGTGACGATGATGAGCGTGGACTACAATCCGGCCCGTCAGGCGATAGCCATCGCCAAGCAGGTCAATCCCGAGATCGTCACCGTCATCGGCGGCCCACACGTTACCATCGCGCTGGAGGACTCATTGCGCATCCCCCACGTGGATTACCTGGTGACCCAAGAGGGGGAAGTGACCTTTCCCAAACTGCTGCGCTCCATCAAGGAAGGCAACCTACCTCCCCACCGTGTGCTGCGCGGCGAGCCGCCTGACCTCGACGCTATTCCCTTCGCCGACCGGAGCCTGTTCCTCGACGAGTGGCGAAAGTGGGGCTACGACCTCGACTCGCCCGAAGTGCCCTTCGTCGAGGAGTTGCCACCGCCGTTCGCTACCATCATCGCCGGGCGGGGCTGCCTTTACAACTGCGCCTTCTGCAAGCCGGGGGAGGACTACCTCTTCGGCAAGCGCACCCGCCGCCGCAGCGTGGACAATGTCATCGCCGAAATACGCATGCTGGTTGAACGCTACCACATTGTCTCGTTCATGTTCCACGACGATTGCCTGACGGAGGACCGCGCGTGGGTGAAGGCGTTCACGGAGAAGTACATCGCCGAGGGCTTCACGATGCCCTTCTTCTGCCAGACCCGGGCCGACATTCTGGTCAAACACGAGGATATGGTGGCGCGTATGGCCGAGGCTGGGCTGCGTGGTTATTTCATCGGCTTCGAGAGCGGTAACGACCGCATCCTCAAGTTCATCCGCAAGGGCACGACGGTGGAGCAGAATCGCCAAGCGGCCCGCATCTGCCGCAAGTACGGCATCTCCGTATGGGCCAACTACATGATGGGGCTCCCTACTGAGACCAAAGAGGAAGTGATGGACACGGTGCGGCTGATGAAGGAGATTGACCCCGACTACTACAGTCCGGCCTTCTTCACCCCTCATCCCGGCACTGACCTGTACGACTACGCAGTCGAGCGCAACCTGAGCCGCATCACCGACTACGACTCCTATCGCCGCAATCCCACCGAGCCAAAGATCAAGGGGCAGGACTACGAGTTTCTCAAGTGGGCGATGGCGGAGAGTCAACGCCGCAAGCCGCTCAATGATTTCAAGCGCTGGGCGCGCCACCAGTGGCAGCGGGCCCGCCGTGCCACCCCGGCGAAGGTGATGCGCAAGTTGGGACTTGGCCGTCAGCCGTTGGCCGTCAGCCGTTAGCAGTCACTTTGTGGTATCCCAACCTGACGTTTCAGAATCTTCAGTTCGAGGGCGTCTCGAGCAGATACCCCTGCCCTCTAATTGTCACAATGTAGCGGGGGTTGAGCGGGTCAGGTTCGACTTTCTCCCGCACTCGCTTGACGAGCTGATAGATTTGGCCGTCAGTGATGCCTTCCTTTGACTGAGCAGGCCATACCGCCTGGGCAATCTCATCCTTCGTGCAGAGCACACCTGGATGCTGGCACAAGAACACAAGTAGCGCATACTGATCCGCACTAAGTTCTCGTGTCATGTCATCTTCATCTCGCCAGATCTGTTTTGTCTCCTCATCGTACCACACTCCACGCCGTACAGATTGTGGCTTCTTGTCTGGCTTCAGCAGGTCTTCCCCACCGAATGTCTTCTCACTGCGCTCCCTGCGCGCCATCCGCACCAATTCATCGGCCAACCACCACAGAAAGACCTCGGGGCGCACCTGCCAGCCGCCAGGGATGGTCTCATCTCTCGCCACGAGACCATGCTTTTCCAGCGACCGCAACTCCGGATCGAAATCGTCTATCTCGCGGACCAGTTGCTGCACATCGGACCGATGCTTCTCCAACAATTTCTCGCGCTCCTCCAGCGTGTTGATGTGAGCCATGGCGACAGCGGTCAAGGCCCTGCGCGTCTCCGAGGGCCAGAGCCGCCAGACATCGCCCATGATCTGCGCGGCTTCGTCGTAGAGACTCTGCCTTGTGTGTTGTCGCCGCCGGTAGGGATCGCCTTCGCCCTCCTCGTAGGCCTCCCACAGCGCAGAAGCGGCCACCTGCACCAGGTAGGGATGTCCCCCGGCTGCCTCTGTAATGAAGTGGCATTCCTCTGCTGTGAAGCGATCTCCGGCCCAGTGCAGCAACTCCGCTACGGACTCATCCGGCAATGCCCCCAGGATGATCTCGGTAAGAAAGTTGAAGTACGGGGAACCGGTGCGGTTGAACTGTTGCGTGGTCTCGTTGAGACTCGCCAGCGGACGGCGGCTGGCGATGACCAATGCCAGCGCCCCCTGGCCGCGCGAGCCCAGCGAGCGCAGGCTACCAAAGAACCCGGCGCAATTGAGGATAGGATGGTGTAGCAGCGAACCGCATTCATCCAGCATCAATACCAGCCGCCAGCCAGTTGGCCCCATCTGGTCCAGGAGGAGACGTTCCAGCACAAAGGTGCCGAAGTTGTTCTCCCTGCACACCTGGTAGGCCTGGGATAGCGGTGAATCGGGATTGGGGACGATGACCTGTTCGTGGAGCGGGTGCAGGGCATATTCCCAGAACTGAGCCTGGCTGAACTCCCCACCCAACGTCTGGGCATCAAGGTAGGAGAAAAGCAGCCGCTCTCCGCTCTCGCCGTAGAGTTTTGTTCGCATTTCTGGCGCGGACAGGTACAGAAGCAGCGAGGTCTTACCGCTGTGCGGTTCACCAACTATCGCGGTGGATTGTCCCCGGTTGACGATCCGGCTGGTGATGCGCCGCAGTTCCCGCCGCCGGCCCAGGAATTGGTCGGGGGGGACAGGGTTGCCGTAAAAGAAGGGATTGGACATAGAGACCTCCACTGACGTAAGACGTTAAACGAGAGAATTGCGCTCATTAGCGCCTGCGATTATTTAACCTGCCACAGCCGCACCGTGCCGTCCCTGGACCCCGATGCCAGCGTCGCTCCGTCAGGGGAGAAGGCCACACTATTCACCAACGCACTGTGCCCTTTCAATGTGCGCAGCAGTGCCTCATCAGAAACCCGCCACAGTCGCACGGTTTTGTCATCAGACCCCGAGGCCAGGATTGTCTCGTCGGGCGAGAAAGCCACACTCCTCACCGCTCCTGTGTGCCCTTTGAAGGTGTGCAGCAGCATGCCGTCGGGGACCCGCCACAGCCGTACCGCGCGGTCACCCGATCCTGATGCCAGCGTCGCCCCACTCGGCGAGAAGGCCACGCTGGTCACGTTGTGCATGCGCCCCTTCAGCGTGCGCAGCAGAGCCCCGTTGTCCACCCACCACAGTCGCACTGTGTGGTCATTGGACCCCGAGGCCAGCATCGGCCCGTCGGGGGAGAATGTCACACTCGTCACCGACGCTGTGTGCCCCTTCAAGGTGTGCTGCACAGCTCCGTAAGCCACCCGCCACAGCCGTACCCCTGACCACGCCCCTGAGGCCAGCGTCTTCCCATCCGGAGAAAAAGCCACGCTCAAAACCAATCCCATGCGGCCTTTCAGTGTGCGCAGTAGAGCCCCGTCGTCCACCCGCCATAACTGCACCGTGTTGTTGTGTGTCCCCGATGCCAGCGTAGCCCCGTCCGGCGAGAAGGCTACGCTGGACACTCGGACTCCCGTCTTGATGAAGCGCACCTGGGCCTGCGTTTTGACCTCGTAGAGGTATATTCCCAGGGAGGAGGCCAGCGCCAGCAGCCGTCCATCAAGGGAATAGGCTACTTCGTACACAGCCTCCTTGTTCCAACAGGCCAGTTGAGCCACCCGATCGGCGTTCTCTGCGGAGATAGGGGGCGTGTATTCTGGCATGGGGGGCAAGACAGGCGGTAGTACGCGTGCGGACGCAGTATGAGATCCCGCTCTTGCAGCCTGGTCCAATAACTCAGTGGCCCAGCGTCCACTCTCTTGGTAGTCCACCCGCCGGCTAACCACCTGCAGAAGGGCACGCTGGGCCTGTTTCCAGTCATCCTGCCTCAGAGCCTCAACCCCCTCGGCTAAGAGACAGGCCAGTTCTCCCTCTTCCCGACATCGCTCTAGTGCAGCCTGCCACGCCGCCCGACTCTCCTCATCATAAGCCTGGGCCACCAGTCGCTCGTATTCAGCGGCGGCATCCTCCCACCTCTGCGCCCGCGCGTGGGCCCGGGCCTGCACCTCCACCTTCGCCATTGCCTGCTGCCGTTGCAGTTCTTCAACATGGGCGATTCCCTTGGCCAGCCCGGCCATCACGTAGGCCTCCAACGCAGTATCCAGCTCGCCGGGCTCTAGGGCGGCGTCGCCACTCCGCCGCCAGATGCGCTGCCGCCCGGCGGCGGCTTCCCGTCGCGTAGAATCCAGTTCCAACGCCTGCTCATAGAGGGCCAGTTGCTCATCGTCACTCTCGGCGGCCCGGGCCTGGGCCAGCAGAGTCTCCACCAGGCGAGAACGAGCGGCGGCGGGCTGGTACTCGTAGAGCCGCTCCAGTAGCTGCCGCGCCTCGTCCGGTTGCCCCTGGGCCAGAAGGATGTCGGCCAGCAGTTGGTTGGCCCCTGCGTGGTTGGGATTCAAGTTGACAGCCTGACGCAGCGGATCAACGGCCCGATCCAGATGCCCGCTCCGGTACAATCCCAAAGCGGCCCGGTAGAGGCTTTCTGCTGCCGGCTCAATACGGTCCAGTTCCTCCTGCACGCGCTTGAGCGGCTTGTGTGCGGCGATCCAGCAGCGCAGCAGTTCGACGCGGAAGCGGTAGCCACCGTCGGTGGGTTCGATCAGATCCCACTCCTGCAGGAGGTGAGGGGCATTCTGCAGTTCTCGGATGACGACGCGCACGCCGCTCTCGCGCAACAGTTGTTCCCACTGTTCCTGGGTGATGGGGCCTGGGCCGGCCTCAGCCAGCGCAGCGGCCACCACTCGCTCGGCCGGGGGCAACCCGTCCCACAGCCACTCCAGCGTGTTGCGACTGGCCTCCAGTGCGTCGGAGACGGCTGCGTCCACATCCGCCGGGATCACGGTCGGCGGTTCGTCGGGCTCCTCGTCGTAAGCCCGCTCCCAGACGTGGGAGCAGAGTTGCTGGGTCAGGAAGGGATGGCCGCAGGTCAACTGCCAGACTCGTTCCGCGGCGCCATTGATCCAGCGCAGACTGTCGTTGGCCTCGGAAAAGTGTACCAGTGCGGTGGTGTCTTCCCGGCTCAGCAGTGAGACGCGCTGGTAGGGTGTCCCCTTGAAGAGGGAGAGAGCAATGGTGTCCAGGTCATCCACGTTACGGCCGATGACAAAGACGAATTGCAATCGCCCGGGTGCGTCTGCAAGCAGGCCCCGCAAGTAGGGGAAAAAAGCCGCCGCCGCCTGCTCCTTTTGGGGGTCAGCCAGCACATCGAACTCGTCGAAGAGCAGCACTAACGAGGAGCCCTCCGGCAGGTCGCCCAGTGCAGCAGAGAGCCACTCCCGGCGGGGACCAGTCTCGGGGTCGAGACGCAGGACTGTGGCGAGTCCAGTCGAGCCGTCGGGAGAGGGCTGCTCCAGGGCGTGGGTCACCGTGCGGGCCAACTCCAGCAGCACCCGGTCCAGGGGCCAATCGGTTTTGTCCTGTAGGTCGAAGTAGACAGGGTGATACGGCCCTTCGTGGGGCAGTTGGGCCGCCAGGTGTTGCAGGATGGAGGTTTTGCCGATGCGCCGCTGGCCGTAGAGGACGATGGCGTTATCCTGGGGGCGGCGCAGGATGCGCAGCACCTCGCGCAGCACGTCTGCCCGCCCGATAAAGGCGGGGCTATCGCCGACGGGGTTGCCGGCAACGTAGGGATTGAGCGGTATCTCCATCCGTCCTCTCGCGCAACACGCAACACACAATGCGCAACACGCAACACACAATACGCAACACGTTCTACTACTATTGTACTCATCTCTCGCTATTTGTCCAGCGAGAGCAATTGCTGGCTTGCGCTCCTACCTTCCCACCCGATATCTCTCAGAAGAGGGTAGTAGCCCAACCGTGTTGGGCGTTTGCTAGCCCGAGACGGCCAATACGATTGGCCTGCTACTCATTGAGACGGCCAATACGATTGGCCTGCTACTCATTGAGATGGCCAAAACGATTGGCCTGCTGTCCATTAAGAAGGCTCCTGCGCGACTTTCCGAGAAGGCTCACTCGCTACGGGGGGAAGAAGGAGCAGCCACGTTTTACACATTATTTACATTTCTGCAACCCACCCGTTACCCCTGTAGGGGATGATTAGACTCGGGAGACATGTAGGGCAAACGCATTTATCCGTTTGCTCGGCCTGGATTGTCAAATCCAGGCTAAAGGGAGGCCAAACTCGCCCAATCTGGTCTGTTCAGCCGCCGGATCTGGCGATCCGGCGGGAGCAGAATCGGTCTGGAATTATAAA
>JAUWOI010000441.1 GCA_030612185.1 Anaerolineae bacterium | reverse complement strand
GGTGCTGAGCCACCTCCCGCGCGGCCGGGCCGTGCAGCAGGAACTGATTCGAGGCGCGGCCTGGGTGCTCCGGCCGGGCGGGAAATTCTACTTCGTCGCCAGCAAACGGGCCGGTGTCAAGGGGGCCATCGCCTACGCCCGCCAATTGTTCGGGCGGTGCGGCGTGGTGCGGCAGAAGAAGGGCTACCACGTCGCGCTGGCGGTCAGGCCCGCCGGACTGCAACCACTCCCCCCTGTGGACGGCTACGTCACTCACACCATCACGCTCGACGATGCCGAGACGACGCTGGTCAGCAAGCCCGGCGTCTTCGCCTGGGACCGGCTGGACGACGGGACGGCGGCGCTGGTGGGCGCGATGGAGATTGATCCGCACGACTGCGTGCTTGACCTGGGCTGCGGGACAGGACTGGCCGGGCTGGCGGCTGCCCGCCGCGCCGTTCGTCTCCCCTCTCCTCGCAGGGGAGGGGCTGGGGAACAGGGATGTGACGCGGCGATGGCGCGTGACCCCTCTCCTCGCAGGGGAGGGGCTGGGGGAGGGGTTGGTCAGGTCGTGCTCGTGGACGCCGACGCGCGCGCCGTCGAATCCGCCCGCCGCACGCTGGAGGCGAACTCCATCGCCAACGCTGAGGTGCTGTTCTCCGACTGCGGTTCTGCCGTCCTTTCGGCGGGACATTGGCAGGCTCAGTCGGGCCGCTCAAGGCAACGCTTCGGTCGCCACTTCGACGTGGTCATCACCAACCCGCCCTTCCACCAGGGCGTGGGCATGGACTATGAGGTGGTCTGCCAGTTCGTGCGCGACGCGGCGCGGGTGCTTCGTCGTGATGGACGTCTCTTTCTCGTCGCCAACCGTTTTCTGCGCTACGGCGACCTCATCCGCGATACGTTCGGCAACGTCGCGACCGCCTACGCAGACAACCGCTACCACGTCCTGACAGCAGTGGCGCAGAAACCCGATTTGGGGTAGAATAGGGACATGAGACAGGAGAAAGCGATGTGGGTGGGACAAGAGCAAAAGCGGGTTGATGCCTGCGACGTGGTCGTCGTCGGGGCGGGGTTGGTGGGCGCGGCTGTGGCTGCGCGCCTGGCCCAAGAGGGGTTCGATACAGCAGTCCTGGAAGCCCAGAGCGTGGCCGGGGGCGCGACCGGGCGCAGCGCCGGGATGGTGCTCACAGGCCTAACCGGCCACTACAGCCGGGCCGTCTCCGATTATGGCCGTCAGAAGGCGCAGGAGGTCTGGGCGCTTACCGTCGAGGGGCGAGAGAGGCTCGTTGAGACTGCTGAGCGGCTGAAGGTGCCCGTCGAACACACCGGCAGCCTCGCGCTGGCCGTCGAGGATGCCGAGGTGGATGCATTGAGAGAATCGGCGGAACTCCTGGGCGAGGATGGCTTCGATGCCTTGTTCGGTACCGGCGACCCTCTAGAGCGCTGTTTTCAGGCTGCCATGCACCAGCCAGACGACGTAACAGTGAACGCCGCAACGCTGACCCAGGCACTATTGACCACCAGCACCGTCGCCGTCCACGAACGAACCGAGGTCTACCACCTGGAATCTGAGAATGACGGCGTGCGGGTCTGGGCACGAGGCCGCACTGTGCTTGGCAGCAGAGTCGTGCTGGCAGTCAACGGCTACGCCCCGCTATTTGATTTCTACTTCACCGACAAAGTCGCCCCCACTCGCAGTCTCGTCTTCGCCACCGAGCCACTGGACGAGACGCTGTTGGAACAGCCCTGCTACGCCGATTACGGGCGCGAATACTGCTATCAGTTGCCTGACCGCCGGCTGCTGCTGGGCGGCTGGCGGCGTCCGCGCGGTTCGAGCCAGGAGGCAAACCCAGAGGCTGAACTAGACGACGTGGGGCAGGATGGATTGATCCGCTTCGCCTCGCGTCACTTCCCTGAGGTAAAGACGCACAGCGCCGACCGCTGGTCGGGGACAATGGGCTTCACCCCTGACGGCCTGCCGCTCTTGGGCCGGTTGCCCAACCTGCCGCAGGTCTACTTCGCGGTGGGATTCGGAGGCCGGGGACTGGCCTGGGCCTTCGTCGTCGCCGAGCGGCTGGTGGCGTTGATGCTCCACGAGACCGACCCAGGGCTCCTCTCGGCGGCGCGGCTGGGCTGACCCGATGACCGATTTGGAGACGATTGTCGGCGTCACTGGCGTGGGCCGCAAACATTGGCAGGACTTCAGTGTCACCTCGCCGGGTGGGGTGAACTTCGCTGGCTACCTCTGCCGCCAGGAGAGTGAGAGGCTAGGGACGCTGGCCCTCACCCAGGTCGAGGGACGGGAGCGGCTGGAGTTCATCGCTGGTATGCCCAAGATACCCTACCCCTACCAGCGCGACCGCCACGACCAGGTGCAACTGGTCATCCCCATTCCCCCACGGGCCACCGACGCCCGCTTCACGCTCAAACTGGATGGCACGTGCATCCTGTTCTACGCGCTGCGCGACGAGGAGGGGAACGTGCTGGAGGTCATCCCTCGCACTCGTCTGCAGCCGGTGCTCAAGCCGAGCCGCTGGGGTGACTGGAACGCGCTGCTCGCCGAGGCGCTGCCCGACCCCACGCCGGTCGAGCGGGCGGTGCGGGAGCAGAGCGTGACACTGGCCTTCGAGTTGTGGGGTTATCGCAACCCCCACCTGGTTTCCTACGACACGGACCTGGCGCTGACGCTGCATACGGGCATCCGCCACCGGCGGCTGCTGGCCTTCCCCCACCTGGCGCAGATTGCCCGCCGCTACGGCCTTCCGCTGGTGGAGTCTATCCAGGTGGCCACGCCCGACGCGGAGGGGCTGGCGGTGGCCTATCGGGCCTGGCAGGAGAAGATGGAGGCAGTCAACACAGCCGCCGGGGCCGACTGTTATGTGCAAGAGGGTGCGGTGCTCGTCGTCTCCACCGCCCGCACCGCCCGCTACTATAAGTGCAAGCCGCCTTCTATTGAGGAGATTCATTGGCGTACCGATCAGAGCATCGGGCGAGAGGTGATCCGGCAGGCGTTGCACAAGATGTGGGAGAACGGCTACGATTTTGCCAGCGGACGGGTGGAGGACCTGATCGCGGAACTGGAGAAGGACTTCCAGCGGCCCTACGTGGAGCAGCAGGAGGAACTGATCCGCCGCGTGTGGGTCGAGTACGTGGTCGAGTTGCAGAAGAAGGAATGGCTGCGTGGCCTGGTGGAGCAATCGGGCCTCGACCCGCGCGACACGCCCAACCTGATGCGCTATCTTTCACAGCACTACCCGCGCAAGGAGATGCGCTGGGTCTATAGTGCGGTGATGGAGTTGTACGGGTTGGGCTGATCCTTGATGGAACGAGTTCTTTTGAGGAGTTGAGGATGGGGGCAACTGGATATCTTGCTCGCCTGCGGGAGTGTGTCGGACACGACTTACTGCTGGTTCCCGCTGCGGCGGGCTGCATCCGGGACGGGCAAGGGCGCATCCTGCTTCTGCGGCGCAGCGACGGGGACAACCTGTGGGGTTTGCCCGGCGGGGGGATAGAACTGGGCGAGCGGGCTGCCGATGCGGTCGTGCGCGAGGTACGTGAGGAGATCGGGCTGGAGGTCGAGCCGGTGGCGTTGATTGGTGTTTACTCCAATCCGGAGCACGTCATCACCTATCCCAACGGCGACCAGGTGCAGCCGGTGATCATCTTCTTCGAATGCCGGGTCGTGGGAGGCGAACTTCGGCCGGACATGGAGGAGATCCTGGAGGGGCGCTACTTTGGCCCTGATGATGAATTGCCGCCTCTGCTTCCTTGCTGCGCCGCCAAGGCCCGCGATGCCTTCGTGTTTCAGGGACAATCGTTCTTTCGCTAGGATAAGATGCGGTGTCACCGCGAGTACTCGTGGCGGTGGGCCGCTGGCTGACGCGGCGGCCTGCGGCGACGAGGCCGTCTGCAGATGTCGCGTCGCGGGCTGGGGGCGGCACAGGCAGAGGTCGCCGGGCACGCCACCGTCGGCGAGGTCAGTGAAGGAGGCAGTACGGTGAGGGTGACGAGGTGGGCGTTGGTGGGTTTGCTGGTCACCGGCTGCGTTTCGCCGGTCACGTCGCCGACAGTGACCATTGAGCCGACGCGCACATCCGCGCCGACAGTCGCACCGACCCTTCGGCAGGCTCAGGGCA
>JAUWOI010000511.1 GCA_030612185.1 Anaerolineae bacterium | reverse complement strand
CCTCGCCCACCACTCCCTCGGCTGGCGGCCCCCCGACCGCCAGCACGCCGCCAGGCATAGCCCACATCTGGTTGTCGGCGCGTTGAACGAGCAGGATGTTGCCAGCGTTGTCAATGATGGCTGCGTCGCCGCCTGGAATTGGGGCAGGGCGGTCGAAGATAGGGGCGCGGAGCGCTTCAATTTGCTCAAGCGGCTCATCCGTTGCCAGGGCCAGCATTTCGATGGCGACGTTCTGTAGATGGCGGTAGTTCTCACGGTCGTGAATGTTTTGGCAGAACGCCAACCCCATTGCCGAGATGTCGCGCAGTTTATCGGCCCACAAGGCGATGCGCTGGGCAGGTGTTGCAGGTCGTATGTCCATCTTCGGCTCTGGTCTGTTCATGGAAGATGCTCCAAGTCATTCATATCTTTGTGTCTGCCGCTGGTTTTCTTGTTGGCTTTCCCAGGATACGGCGCATCATCTCGGGGTCGTCACGCAGCAGGCCCGCTTTGGGGAGACGGGGCAGTAACGTCGCCCAGTCCGCGTTTCTGGCGAACACGTCGCGGAAGATGGGCAGTGCCTCGTCTACGCGGTCCAGGTCGGCCAGCGTGACGGCGTGCCAGAAGGGCAGTTCCTCGATTTCGGGTGCCATTTCGGCGGCGGTGCGGTACTCGTGCAGCGCCGCCTCTACCTCCCCGGCCCCCAGCAGTTCGTCACCCCGGTTCATGTGCTGGTAGGCTCTGTGCAGGCCCACCAGCCGGCGCAGTTCACGGATCGGCTCCGGGTGATCCTCCACGCGCAGGTCCATCACCGTGTCGGCCCAGGGGCGGCCCGTGGATTCGCCTTTCACGACGAGGATAGCCGCGCTCTGCTTTCCACGGATGTCGCCGCCGGCCGCTTGGCCAGCCTCCAGACCCGCCAACATACGCTCGGCCAGGTCGCCCTCTGCTTCGCGGTAGGCGCGGGCCATCGCCGGCCAGACGGCGGGACAGGTCATCATATTCGCCTGCACGGAGAAGCCCGCGCCGATCTCGTGGCCGGCGTCGGCGATGCAGCGCGCGCCGGTGTGGGTGGCCACCCGGCCCTCTGCATCCACCAGCGCCACCTGGCGCAGTTCCCGCTCCTCGTCGGTCGTCAGCAGTGATGCCAGCGCTTCGGGGGCGGACTTCCCCGCCCGCATGAGGGCCAGACCCAGCGGGCCGTAGGTGACCTCGGCGAGCGCCTGCGTCGCCACGGCTCCCACGCCCGCCTCGGCCCAGGCCACCAACGACCCGACCGAGAACCAGTGGGACTGTACCGTAACTCCCATCTCGCCGCTCCGCGGGTCGCGGGCGACGATGGAGAAGGTGTGGGCCAGCCTGGAGGGGTGGGGCGGTTTCCAGCCGTTGTGATCGTTCATCGTTGCCTCCGGTTATTGTGCTGCTGGGAAAGGTGACCCTGTCCCCTACTCAGGAACCGTGCGGCCTGCCGTGTCTCCCTATTCGCTATTCGCGCCGCCTGAAGAGGGCGCTCAGCAGGCTGATGACGCCGGCCAGGATGACCAGCACCGGCCAGAACTTGAGCACGTTCTCGCTGACTGCGCCGAAGGTGAACAGGAAGCCCACGACGCCGGCCACGATACCGATCAGCGCCGGCACCAGCACACCCCAATCTCGGAAGCGACCGGCTGCCCACAGCACGACGAAGGCCAGGCCACCGATGAGGGGGAAACCCGGCCACCAGCGGGCCATGTCGCGCCATTCCAGAATGTGCCAGGCGAACAGCCCCAGAAACCCGCCGATCATCACTGCGGCGGAACCGACGAAGGCCAGCCCCTCGCTGTGGCGGGCCGAGAAGATGAAGCCGGCCAGGAATTCCAGCCCGGCCGCGATGATGAAGAGTGGCCATATCCCGCCCCAGGAGAGGAACGGGATGCCCAGGGAGGGCAGCAGGAAGATCACGCCCAGCAGGATCAGCATTACTGCGGGGATCAGCGTACCAGTTCTACTTTTCATTTCACTTGCTCCTTTTGGTGTGACTGTTTACCGTTCGCTGAGCAGCGAATCACGTATTCTCGGTCTGCGAACATCCTGGTACCTCTATGGTTGTCGGCTCTTTGGGATTTCGCGCGGTGAGACCCTAAGGGTTTTGCCCAAGATCGTGTAAACACCATTTTTCGCTAGCGTAACGGCTCTTTTTGCCAAATTTTGCACGAAAACCCTTAGGGTCTGGTGACTTACCACGCGAAATCCTGGAGACCCTGGTTGTCTACGCAGGATTAGTCTACGTATGATTAGACTAATTGTACTGCATCTGGTTACTCTGGCAAGTCAGCACCTCTAAAAACCGATCCTGGCGAGAGTTGGGGATGGCTTACTGTACCGCGCGGGTGAGTTCCACGTACTTGCGCTCGATGACCCCGGTGGGGTCTTTCCCTTGGGCGTCCAGCCGCGCCATCTCGGCCAGATCCTCGTCGCTCAGGAACAGCACCACTTTCTCGTTGCGGTTGAAAGCGGCGATGGCCTTGCGTTGCAGGTTCTTGCCGGGTGGCAGGCGGGAGACGATCACGCCAAAATTCCCCAGTGGCTGGCCCAGATACCCCACGAGTTGGTTCACGTGGTCCAGTTTGAGCGATTTAGTGTTCTTGCACTCGAACACGATGTGCGTGGCGGCGTGTTGCCGACCGACCATCCGCCAAAACCCGTGCGGCGAGGCGTTGAGGAATATGATGTCCCGGCGCTCGGTGCCGCCCACCGTTTTGCTCTCGCGCTGGGGGTGACTGAGTTGCCCGGCGAAAAAGCGACACAGCATCTCGAACACGCACTGCTCGTAGGCCTTGGCGTCCTTGGCGCCGGGGCGGATGTCCTCCAGCCGCAGAGTGTTCGATTCCTCTCCGCACCGGATGACCTCTTCGTAGATGGGATTACGTACCGCGCAACGGCCACCCTCGTCGCGAATCAGGCCCAACAGTTCCAGGCGACAGGGCACAGAGGCAAGGCGGCTGAAGGGGATGGCCTCGCCGCGAGCCAATCGCCTCGCCTTAGCCCACAGCCTCTCTTCCTTCAAGCCATTGACCAGCGACACGACGTTGGCGTCGCCGCCCGCCAGCTCCGCAGTCATTTTCTCTAATTCGTCCGGTGTGGGGACATGGTCCTGAGCCTCCAGTCTTTCCTCGATAAAGCCGCCCAATCGCTGGGTGAGGTAGGGATGCCCGCGCGCGTGGTGGAAGATGCGGTCGCAAAGGGAATGGGCTGCAGTCTGCTCGATACCCAACTCGCCAAAGCCTCGGCTCAGCAGTTCGTCGCTTTCGGCGCGGCTCAGGTCACCCAGGTAGAGATGGTCCGAGATGTTGTACAGGGTGGATACGTTGCTGGCCGCCAGGTCATATAACTCAATGCCGCCGG
>JAUWOI010000543.1 GCA_030612185.1 Anaerolineae bacterium | reverse complement strand
GTGGGCGCGCTACGGGCGGTCAAGCGGCGGGAGCACGATGTCTACTTCCTGAACTACCTGCCGATAGACGAGGCGCTGCACGACGACGAGCAGCAAACCGGCGTGCCCCACAGCACCGCCGTCCGCCAGCGGCTCCAGGCGCTGACCAGGGACATCAGGGCGTTCGCCGAACGGATCGGCGCCGAGCGCGACCTGGTGGTAATCGTCCTCTCGGACCACGGCTCGACCCGCATCCCGGCCGACGCGCCGAACCCCATTGATCGCAAGTTCTACGCCAGCAGGGTGGATGACAAACATCACCGCTACGTGACCGTCAGCGACAAAGAACTGGCCGCTCTGCCGGACAACGTGCGCTTCGAGTGTTACGTCTTCGAGCGGGAGCGATTTGGATTGCCGAAGAACTACCTGGCTGCCCGTAGCACCTACCGCTTCGGTGATCCAGGCAAGGGGGTCTATGTCCACGGCGGCCTGTCACCGGAGGAAACCATCGTGCCCCTGACCGTCTTTATCCCGGTAACCGTCACGCCCAAGCCCTTGACAATCCGCCTGCTGGCCGATGAGTTCCGCTACGGCGTCAAATCGCTCATCCGGCTGGAATTGGTCAACCCCAACCAGTACGCCTGCCAGCAAGTGCGCGTCGAGGTGCTCAACCCCAACGTCGAGGCTGCGCCAGTCATCGTGGGTAACCTGGATGCACTGAGCCAGACCGGGGCGCAGATTGAGGCACGTATCCGCCGCACCACTGAGGAGATGGCAGCCCTGGAGATACGGGTCGGCTACGAGTTCCTGGGGCAGTCGCATAGTCAAGCGCAGGAACTGCCCATCACGATGAAACGCATAATGACCACAACCTTTGACCTGGATGACCTATAGCCTACACTTGCGCACTTGCTTACTTGCGCACTTGCCAACTTGCGACTTGTACGGAGAGAGCGATGGAGACCTTCGAGCAAAAAGCCCTGGACTACTACGGCGAGGTGATCATCAATAAGCACATGATCCACGAGGCCGGATTCGGCGCGCGAGCCATCCCGACCTACGTTGGTGAGTGGATTCTTTCGGCCTACGCCGAGGATGGCGAACTGACCGGGGCCAGCCGGGAGAGAATCGCTGCCTTCCTGGGCAAGTACCTGCCTACCAAAGGGCAGAAGGATGAGATCAAGAACCGCCTCCTCAAGATGGAGACGGTGCGTCTACTGGACGATTACAGCGTATCCATCAACCTGAAGACCGGCGAACGGCTGCTACGCATTCCGCTGCTGGACATCAACGATGCCCAGGTCAGCGGTCACATCGTAGACGGGAACGAACTGCTAGTCACCAGCGGGGTGTGGGGCATCGGCGACCTGTTCTACGTGCCGCCAGAGAGCACACGTGAGCGCGGCCAGGTCTGGGTGCGCGAGTTCCGCCCCTTCCAGGTCAGCAGCGTGGACCTGGAGTACTTCAAGGCCTGCCGCCAGCACTTCACCAACGACGAATGGCTGGACCTGATGGTCTCTAGCATCGGCTTCAATCCCCGAGCGCTGACCGAGACACAGAAGATGATCCTCATCACCCGCATCGTTCCCCTGGCCGAACCCCGGGTGAACCTGGTCGAGTTGGCTCCCAAGGGCACCGGCAAGTCCTTCGTCTACGATAATCTCTCCCGCTACGCCCGCGTCATCGGCGGGGGCAAGATCACGCCGGCGGTGCTGTTTCACAACCTGGCCTCGCATACCCCCGGCCTGCTCACCCGCTACGACGGTATCGTGCTGGACGAGGTGCAGAGCATCCGGGGCGACAGCGCCGGGGAGTTGATCGCCGGGTTGAAGGTCTATCTGGAATCGGGACGCTACAGCCGGGGCAAGACGATGGGCACAGCCGAGGCCAGTTTTGTTATGCTGGGCAATCTCACACTGGACAAGAACCGGCGTCCCGTCTATGCCGACGTGGGGTTGTTCCGCGAGATCCCCAACTTCCTGCAGGAGACAGCCTTCCTCGACCGTATCCACGGATTGATCGCCGGTTGGGAGATGGAACGGGTCACCAAGGACATGCCCTCCCGCAGTCTGGGTTTCAAGGGGGATTTCTTCTCCGAAATCCTGCACGTGCTGCGACGCGAGGCCCAGTACGCCGAGTACGTTTCCCAGAACATGCGTCTCGTGGACTGCGATGACCTCCGCGACCAGAAGGCAATCGCCCGCCTGGCCACTGGATTCCTCAAGTTGCTCTTCCCCGACCTGAACCCCAGCGAGGATGAGTTCCGTGACCACTGTGTCCGTCCCGCCGTTGCCCTGCGCCAGCGCGTGCGAGATGAGTTGCACAAAATGGATCCAGAATATGTGAAGGTGTCCATAGGATTGGAATAGGATGTGGTGGATCCTCAGTTCCATTGGCGCGCTGCTTCTGTTATTCTTCCTCTGGCTCGGTTACCGGGGCCTCAAGTTCCGACGCCTGCAGCCAATCGTCTTTGAGTACCTGGCGCTTCAAGACGTGGAGACAGCCCTGAGGTACATTGAAAACCATCCCCGGCTGCTCACCTCAGATGCCGAGAAGTTTATCACCGTGTTACTTGATCGCACCTGGACTCGGAAAGATATCCAGTTGTTTGTCTCTGGTGCCATACACCTGTCGTTGCTAACAGGATGTCGTAAATATGGCTTGGAGACTGCCCGTCAGATGGCGGCCGACACCTTGCAGCCCTGGCTGGACGCCGCCAGCAGCCCGAGTTGGCAACGCGCTCTGAAGTTCCTGCGCCAGGTAGTCACCGAAAAGGCAGCCAGCATCCCCCAGGAAGAGGTGGATGAAGAACTGGTAGAGGCCATGAGCCACATTATGGAGTTGCTGCGGCCGCTTGCTGCTAACGAAGAAACGGTCGCCCTCCAGGATGGGATTCTGCACAGCCTGCGCCAGATTCTGCGACAGAAGAAGGACAAAGGCGCTCTGCAACCCTCTCAGGAGGAGCAATGAGCCGCAAAGCGGGAAGAGAACCAC
>JAUWOI010000224.1 GCA_030612185.1 Anaerolineae bacterium | reverse complement strand
CATTGACACCGCGGGCAACATCCTGCTCGGTCACCGCGCCGCCACCCAGATGTGGGCGATGCCTGGCGGCGTGCTGGCGGGCGGGGAGACGCCAGCCGAGGGAGTGGGGCGCGAGGCATTTGAGGAGACCGGCGTGCGCTGTGAACCCGTCGCCCTGGGCGGCGTTTTCGACTCGCGGCTGTGCGGCACAGTCTCGCGGCACCATCTGTACCACTTTGTCTTTCTGTGCCAGCCCCTGAACGGCGGCAAACCAGCAGGGCCGCCCTCCCATGCCGTCGAAGTGCTAGGCGCACGCTGGTTCGCCGAGCACGCCCTACCAGATATTCTTGACCCGGGTCCCGTGTCGCGCATCCCTGAGGCATTCCGCGTTTGGCACGGCAACGTCCGCGTGCACTTTGATCGGTGACGTTTTAACCGGAAGACGCACGCATCAAGGTCAGCAACTCCTCGTGGATGAGGCCGTTCGTCGCCAGGCAATCCGGCAAATCCACGCGATAAGACTTCCCCTCCAGCGTGCTGCACCGGCCGCCCGCTTCGGCGACGATGAGTATCCCGGCGGCAGCATCCCAGGGCTTCAACGCCAGGTTGAAATAACCATCCAGCCACCCTGCCGCCACGTAGGCCAGCGCCAGCGTCGCTGAGCCCAACGCGCGCACCGTGCCACAGCGCGGGGCAACCCGGTGTAGACAGGCCAATACCCGCCCGCGCACCTCGTCACTGTGCCCCCAGTCCAGGCCCACCACCGTATGGCCTAGATTTACCACACGGCTGGCATGTATCGGCGTTTCGTTGAGCCTGGCCCCACCTCCACGCTCAGCCACGAATGTCTGATCGCGCAGCGGGTCGTGGATCACGCCGATGAGCGGCTCGCCCCGTTCCAGCACGCCGATGGAGACGGCAAAGACGGGGACGTGGTGCGCGTAATTGATCGTGCCGTCCAGCGGGTCCACGATCCAAGTGTAGCCGCTGCTGATCTCGCTGCCCCCTGCCTCCTCGGAGATGATGGTGTGGTCGGGAAAACGAGCGCGGATCAGGTCAAGGATGACAGCCTCAGCGGCGGTATCGGCATCGGTGACGATATCGCGGTACCCCTTGACGGTGAGCGTGCGCGCGGCCGGGTAACGCTCAGCAAGCACCCGACCGGCCCGCCGGGCCGCCTCAATAGCAGTTTGTAGCATCAGTGTCCTCCCCAGTCAAACTCGAGGCAAGATTCACTCGTCATTCTGAGCGTAGCGAAGAATCTCGTTCGGATGTTTGCTATCCACCTTGGCTTGTGAACCGAGATGCTTCGTCGCTGCGCTCCTCAGAATGACACGTTTTCGCCTGTCGGTTTGCGGCGTGGCTTCGCTGAGTAGTTACTGGCAGTCTAACGTTTCGCCTTGATGTAACTCCAGACACCGGCAGCAAAGATAACACCGCCAACCAGCGCAAAGGTGCCACCAAGCAGCAACCCGAACATCTGGCCGTCCCTGGCCATTGAACCACCTATCCATATGCCGACCACCATGAACGATCCCCCGAAGAGCATGGGCCACATGTCCCTGTGGAGAAAAGGTCGCAGCCAGTCCAGGGCTGTATCCCAGGCCAGCAAGGCTACCAGAAACACGCTTCCCCAGATAAGTGCCTCGCCGAACAGGACAAGAAACGTCCCCCCCTCCTCAGTCGCCAGTTCCAGGCCAAGGCCAAAGGGCAGACAGCCGAACATCGCTCCCCACACTACAAAGAAAAGGGAGCGGCAACCCCCTCGCCCCTTGCCGCGCAGCATGCTCCACACTCCGCGCAGACCGTTCGCCAGGGCCACCGCACCGATGACGTGGAAAATGGATAAAAAGCCGAGCATCGCCAGGGGACTATCCATAACAGCTCTATTATACACCGCCTATGACCATCCAGACAAGTTGACAGATACCGCATCCTGTGCTAACATAGGTCTAGTGAGGTAAGAATGGCGCGATGATGAATTACACATTTCCCGCCCCTAGCAGCCCGTGGCCGTACCCGTTTCGGGGGTCCGGTTAGCGCTGCTTGAGCATCGCCAGCCATCCGCTTGGTTTGCCAGCCTTCCGACCCCCCGGAGGCTGGTTTTATTTTTTTTGGAGGTGAATCAATGAAAATGAGCAGACTTTTTGGTCGGACCTTACGGAAACCACCTGCAGATACACAGATTGCCAGTCACCGCTTGCTCGTTCAGGCCGGGTTCATACGTCAACTGGGGGCCGGCATTTTCAGTTATCTGCACCTGGCACAACGTTCAATGACCAAAATCGAGAACATCCTGCGTGACGAGATGAACGCTATCGGGGGACAGGAGATCACTATGCCTGTTGTCCATCCAGCCGACTTATGGAAGGAAACTGGACGCTGGTACCAGGTAGGTTCGGAGATGGGACGCTTCTACGACAAGAACGGTCGAGATATGGTATTGGCGATGACCCATGAGGAAGTCATCGCTGACCTGGTGCGGACGGAGATTCAATCCTACAAGCAATTGCCACGCTTGCCATACCATATCCAGACAAAATGGCGTGATGACCCTCGCCCACGCGCCGGTTTGATCAGGGTGAGAGAGTTCACAATGAAGGATAGTTACAGTTTAGATGCGGACTGGGAAGGCTTGGACATCCAATATCGGGCTCACTATCAGGCCTACTTTGACATCTTTCACTGTTGCGATCTGTCTGTGATAGCAATCAGGTCAGATGTAGGAATGATGGGCGGCAAGATGGCCCATGAATTCATGTACCTTACCCCAATTGGAGAAGACACCATACTCATTTGTGACACATGTGGGTACATGGCCAATCGTCAGGTCGCCAGGTTTCAGAAACCCGCTTCGATGGAGGAGAAGATCAGACCAACTGAAAGAGTCGCCACGCCGGGCGTAACTACTATCGAGGGTCTGGCAGAATTCCTGGGCGTGCCCAAGTCAAAGACTGCAAAGGCGTTTTTCAGAATAGCAACAACCACAGAGATGCAACAGGACGTAGAGAAATTCGTGTTCGCTGTTGTACGTGGAGACATGGACGTAAACGAGACCAAACTGGTCAACGCCGTAGGAGCCAAGTCTCTGCGTCCGGCGACAGATGAGGAGATCCGAGACACAGGTGCCATTCCCGGATACGCTTCTCCCAAAGGTATCAGGGATGTGATCATAGTTGTAGATGACCTCATCCCAGAGTCGCCCAATCTAGTGGCTGGCGCCAATGAGGAGGGCTATCACTTGCTGAATGTCAATTATGGGCGAGACTATCGGGCCGATATTATCGCAGATATTGCCGTAGCCAAGGAGGGATATGCCTGTCCCGATTGTGGTGCTGCTATGCACGCCTCAAAGGGAGTGGAAGTTGGCAACATCTTCAAATTGGGCACTCGTTACTCTGAGGCCATGGGCTGTACATTCTCTGACAAAGACGGACAGGCCAAGCCAGTGGTCATGGGGTCTTATGGCATTGGTGTTGGGCGTCTATTAGCATGTGTGGCTGAAGAATACCACGATGAGCATGGCCTCATCTGGCCGGTTACTGTGGCACCTTATCACGTCTACATAGTGGCTTTGCAAGGCGGTGGAGAGACAGCCGAGCATCTGTATGCTGATTTACAGTCCGCCAATGTCGAGGTACTGTACGATGACCGCGATGAGAGGGCCGGTGTCAAGTTCAATGACGCTGACCTGATAGGCATTCCCATCAGGTTGACAGTGAGCAAACGTTCACTTGAGGCAGGGGGCGTTGAGCTGAAACTCCGTCGCAGTTCTGAACGCACCATCATTTCACAGGGTGAAATACTACCTCACGTTACAGGCAAAATTGAGGCTCTGCAAGCGGAGATTGCCGATAAGGCGGTAACAGTGCCTTACAATGCCTAAGATGCCGGCTTCACACAGGCTCAGGCGGTATCTTCTCAATATCTTGGGGGAACGCGACCATCTTGGTCGCTAGATGCCAGCAAGATGCTGGCGTTCCTCCACCTCACCCTCATTTATTGAAAAGATACCTCAGGCGCACAATGACATCAAGCCACTGACGGATCACACAACCCTAAATGAGCCAAAACGGGGCTGAATGTTATCAAAACCCCATGGATCGCCAGCGGTCGGCCAGGCTTTGCGATTGGGAGGCCTGCTGCATCAGCGCCTTGGCCGAAGGCCTGGCCCACGAGGGCACTGGCACGTCGTAGTCGAACCCCGGCAGGGTCTTGCGCTCAATCTTGCGGTCCAGCAGGTACTCAATCCGATGAATCAGAGCCTCGTCGTCAGAGGTGACGAGTGTAATGGCGTCGCCATCGGCCTCGTATCGGGCGGTGCGCCCGATACGATGCACGTAATCCTCGGGGTGTTCCGGTACGTCGTAGTTGATCACGTGTGAGATCCCTTCCACGTCCAATCCCCGCGCGGCGATGTTGGTGGCGACCAGGACTCGGTGCTTGCCCGACCGAAATCCTTCCAGCGCAGCTATCCGGTCCCGCTGTTTGAAATCCCCGTGAATGCAAGCCACGGCGATCCTGGTCTGGCGCAGGTGCCGGGTTACGATGTCGGCTTCTTGCTTGGTCCTGGTAAAGACCAGCATGCTATTGACTTCCATCTGCTCAAGTATAGCCAAGAGAAGTTGAAGCTTGAGGTGCTTGGGTACCGGGTAGAGGACCTGTTGGATCGACTCGGGAGGATGAGCCATATCTATCTCAATACTCACCGGGTCGCGCTGAAACTGGCGAGCGAGAGCCGAAATCGACGGAGGTATCGTGGCCGAGAAGAGCATAGTTTGGCGCTGGCGGGGCATACGACTGATGATTTGTCTGATGTCGGGCAGAAAGCCCATATCCAGCATGCGGTCGGCCTCGTCTAACACGAGAATCCGCAAGTCCCTAAAGTTTACGTTCTTGCGGCGCATGTGATCCATCAGACGACCTGGCGTGGCGACGACGACGTCAACGCCCCGGCGCAGTTTGTCGGTCTGCTTTTTCATCCCGGCTCCGCCGTATACGGGAACGATGCGTAGTGATGTACGGGCGGCCACTTTCCGGGCTTCCCCAGCGACCTGGATGGCCAACTCACGGGTCGGCTCCAGTACCACGACACGGGGGCTCTTGGTCTTGGCTTGATCCTGTAGCAAGTGTTCCAACGCTGGCAGAAGAAAGGCCAACGTCTTGCCGGTGCCAGTCTGAGCGCAACCGACGATGTCGCGACTCTGCAAGCCAGGCGGGATGGCCTGGGTCTGGATGGGGGTCGTTTCTTCATATCCCAAGGCGCTGATTGCCTCTTGCAAAGGTTCGCTTAGATTTAACTCTGTGAAACGCATGAAACTCCTTTATTGTACTACTTGACTCACACAGGTGCTTGACCTGTGGATTTGTGCTGATCTGGGTTCTCATAAAAAAGCCGCTCCGATTGCATGAATCGGAGCGGTGAAAGATGCCAAACCGATTGACTTAACAGTGGCGATTATACCAGCGAACGGGATTTGTGTCAAAACGAGCCTGGAATTCACGCAAATGCGCATTGGTCGTTAAGCAAGACCTGACAGGTTTCGGAAAACCTGTCAGGTCTATATTGAGCGACTTTCAGCCGCCGGACGTCTCTTCGACCAGCGCCCGCCATACGATGTGTTCGTAGCCAGTTTCGATCAACTGCTCCAATTCCTTGGCAATGTGAGCGTAATCCATCCGCGTGCCCCCGTACGGGTCGTAGATATCGTACATCTGCCCAACCATCTCGCTGAACAGATACACCTTGTGGGCATGCTCGGTGAAGGCCACCTTTAGTGCTTCAGCGTGATGGCGCGTCATCACCAGCACCAAATCGGCCTCGGCCATCAGTTCACGGGTGACATTGCGTGAGCGGTGGCCGTCCAGGTTTATCCCGCGCTGGGCCATTTCCTCGATGGCATACGCGCTCGCCGGTCGCCCTTCGGGTGCCCAGACACCAGCAGAGACTACCTGCCAATCTTGTCGTGCCTCGTCACGGGCCAGTCGCGCCTGCAACAACACCTCCGCCATCGGAGAGCGACAAATATTCCCTGTGCAAACGACGAGCACTGTCTGCATCACACTCCCTCGCCACCCATCTCGAAGGCCTCGACCAAGGCCATCAATCCTCCAGCCACGACTGAATGTCCACCCATTACCACCGGCACCCGCGCTTCTGCCGCCGCGCGGGTGAAACGGTGCAAGAAGGGTTCCACCACCCTATCCCACCGGTACAGATCGGAGTTGAAACGATCAGGCGTCGAGGGCCACAGCCCCCGCGCCGCCAGGATCACACGATTGTCGAGCAACACCCCATCAACCAGATTCGCCAACTCGTCAAAGAAGCCCTCAACACCGGTCAACTCCAGATAGTCGGCCAGCAGCGAGCGCACCTCCCCCTGCTCCTGCCGGCCGCTGGCCCGCATCCCCCGCTCCTCGGCGAAAACCCGCACCCAACAACGGGTTGCCCGCTCCAGCGCGGCCCAAGCCGCCGACGACGCCCGGCCCACGACTGCCATGCTCCCACCATCACAGGCCATTGCGGCCAGCACCCCGTCTAACTGCGGCGCCTCCCAGCCCAGATTGTCGAGGAAACGACGCAGACACGGCCCGATACCCGGATGACGGTGCACAATCAGCAGGTCCGCCGGCGTGTCTAGGTCGAAGCGTGTAGCGGCCGATGCGGGCAGACTCTCGACCGGCAGGCCGCCCTCGTGAGACAGCGCCCAGGCCACCGCGTTGTCATTCACCTCCTGGACGACCAGCGGCACAATCTCATCCGCAGGGACGAACCCCACCCAATCACAGGAATGCAGGTTATTGGTGACCACCAGCCGCTCCGCGTCCGCCAGCCGGGCCAGTACCTGGGCCCAGTGCTCGCTGCTCAGCAGCGGGGCCGAAGCGCCTCCGCTGTAAAGCACGCGTTGCGCTTCGTACCGCTCAATCAGCCCGGCCAGCCGTCGTCCAAAGTGAAAAGGTTCCCCCGGCGGATCGAGATCCACCTCGACCGGCAGGCCGGTCAGCATATCGCCCCATGCAGGATCATCGGTGGCGACCACAGCCCGGCCGATCATACCTGTGCGCAGTAACAATTCCAGCAAGTCGCGCGCAGCGGCCCGGTGCGCTCCATCTAGCGCCCGTTCCACATCGCTCTGCCCCCACCCCCCGACCAGGAGGAACAGGGTTACC
>JAUWOI010000497.1 GCA_030612185.1 Anaerolineae bacterium | reverse complement strand
TACAACTGGCACGCCAGGGCGATCAGGCCGCATTCAGTCGCCTGGTCGCAGCCTATCAGACGCCCGTTTACAATCTAGCCTACCGCATGTTGGGCAACGTGGGCGAAGCGGAGGATGCCGCACAGGAGACGTTCTTGCGGGTCTACACCCACCTGCGCAGTTACGACCCGCAACGCCCTTTCCGTTCCTGGTTGCTATCCATCGCCTCCCATTACTGCATTGACCGGTTGCGTCGGCGACGGATCACCTGGCTGCCGCTGGAGGATGAGATCGCCACACCCACCCGGATGGCAAGCGACAGCCCTAAGCCAGAAGCCGTGGTAGTACAGCGCGAGCAGGCGGAACGGATACAACGACTGCTGGCGACTCTCTCACCCACCGACCGGGCGGCGGTCACGCTCCGCTACTGGTATGACTGCTCCTACGAGGAGATTGCCGAGGCGCTTAACCTGACGATAGGTGCAGTCAAATCGCGGCTTCATCGTGCCCGGCGTGCCCTGGCGAAGATGATGCAAGGAGAGACGGACGATGTTTTGTGAGCAGGCTGGCGAAATGATGTCAGCGCGGCTGGATGGCCGCATGGATAGCGCAGAGATCGCTCTCCTGGAAGACCACCTGGTCGCGTGCAGCGCGTGCCAGACCGAGTGGCACAGCCTACAGGCGCTCGACCGTGTGCTGGCCTCTGCCCCGACGGTGCGCGCACCGGCCCGCCTGCACGTGCAGGTTATGGCCCGCCTGAGCCGAAGGGAGCAGGCGCGCCGGGCGATTATCGGCGGCACGGCACTGGCGTTGGGGACAGTGGCACTGGCACTGCTCGCGTTGGCCCCGGTCCTCCTGGGTCTGTTCGACGCGACGGGCATCGCGCCGGCGCTGGTCAGCGGCGGCCCGGAGACTATCGTCCAACTGCTGGCTCTCCTGGGAGCGGCAAGCCGTACACTGCTGGTGCTGGCAGACAAGTTCGCCGTCCCATTCGCCTTCCTGGGCCTGTTCAGCCTGGTGACAGCACTGGCGTTGAACGGTCTCTGGGTAGGCACAGTGCGCCGCCTGCACGCAGCGCACTAACCTGGTTCTCGGGGAAAAACAAACAAAACACTCGAAGCCCCCATCTATGGGGTATTTCATACAGAGAGCAATCGCTACTGAAGGAGACAGCCATGAAAAAAGTCACAATCACACTGATAGCACTTTTCGTGTTGGGTAGCACACTCGCGTGCAACATAATACCGCAGATACCAGACATACAAATGCCAGACATAGATATCCAGGTGCCAACCATCGAAGTCGGAGAGATGCAGGACGAACGGCAGACGATCCCACTATCAGGAGCCGAAGCGGCCGCCGTCGAGATCATCTTCGGCGCGGGTGAACTGGAGATCGAGGCAGGGACCTCCGATGATCTCTTCTCCGGTCATTTCCGCTACAACGTCGAGCGCTGGGAACCAGAGGCAACCTACGAGGACGGCCTGCTGACCGTCAAGCAAGGAGGCATCGAGGAAAACTGGGGCATCCCCACCGGAAATACCCGCAATGAGTGGAAACTGGAATTCTCGCCCGAGATACCACTCGAGATGAATCTCGAGGTTGGTGCTGGCGCGGGAGAGTTTGACTTCACCGGGCTACAACTATCGGCGCTTGACATGAAACTGGGCGCGGGAGATTTTGAGGTGCGCTTCTACGAACCGAACGAGGCCGAAATGAGCCACCTCACGCTGGATGTCGGAGCCTCAAAACTGGAGGTGATCGGAATCGGCCACGCCGGTCCAGAGCGGATGAAGGTGCAGGGCGGCGTAGGGGACATCACGCTGGACTTCACAGGCGATTGGCCTAACTCGGCCGACGTGCAAGTCACGGCTGGCGTAGGCACGATCACCTTGCGACTGCCCGATGACGTAGGCGTGCGGGTTGAGACGGAAGGCGGACTGACGAGCGTAGATGTAACCGGCTTGCAACGCAAAGGCGACGCCTACGTCAACGACGCTTTCGGTGAGGCGGAGAAAGAGTTGCACATCCAAGTCACAACGGGCATCGGCAACTTGCGCCTGATCGAAGTGTCCAACTAACCAACTAACCAACTAACCAACCAACCAACTCCGGAGGCAAGACAATGCACAAGCAACGTTGTTTCATCTGGCTCATCCTGCTGCTGGCTGCAGGGCTACTGCTCCCGGCCACGCCAGCACTGGCAGACAGTGACCCGACTGGTGACGACAACGGCGTCGTCATCTGGAACGAGGACTACACACTGGGCGAGGGCGAGCGCTTGGATGGTGACCTGGTCGTCTTCAACGGCGACGTGACCCTGGAGATTGGCAGCCGCGTCGAAGGTTCAGTCGTCATCTGGAACGGGAGCGCCGATGTGGAGGGCACCATTGAGGGAGACATAATCGTCTCTGGCGGGGACATCTACCTGGGCGACAGCGCACGGGTGCAAGGGGACGTCGTATGCAGTTGGGATTGTGAAGTCGAGCAGGAAGGGGAAGCCCGCGTGGATGGGAGTATCGTCGAGGGCATACCCATACAAGGCTTCCGCCTAGAGCGCTGGCGCACCCTTCCCTGGACTCCAATCCCGGTACCATCCCTACCCACATCCTGGGTCTCCGGCCCGGAGCAGGTGCTGGCCTGGACGCTCAGGGTTATGCGCGACGTGGTTGGGATATTGGTGATCGCCGCAGTAGCAGGGCTGGTGGCGCTGATCTGGCCCCACCAGACGACGCAGGTCGGGAAACCCATAGTCGAGGCCCCATGGCCCAGTTTCGGGGGGGGGGTGCTGACGACAGTAGCCGCCACGACGCTCATCATCGCCCTGGCGATCACCATCTGCCTGTCACCGTTCGCGGCGTTGGCGGCGCTCGCCCTGGGCGCAGCCGGGCTGTTCGGCTGGATCGGGGTCGGCGCGGTGGTCGGGGAGCGGTTGCTGCAAGCGCTCAATGCCCGTGGGATCGCGCCGCTGTGGGCCGCCGGGCTGGGGACGCTGCTCATCACACTGATCGGCATGGGGTTGAGCGCTGCCTTCTGCCTGGCACCGTTTGGGTGGCTCATGATCTTCGTCCTGGGCTGTCTGGGTCTGGGCGCTGCCGTGCTGACCCGTTTCGGCACGACAGCCTATGCCCCCTCCCGCCCCCCCCCGTCCCCGCCGGTGCCTGCGCCGGTCCCGGTCGAAGAGCCTGAAGTCCCACCCGAAGAAGAAGTGGAAGAAGAGGAAGCGGAACTGGTAGAATCCCCTTCCCCGCCGGCGCCGATGCTGGCGACGGACGAAGAACCGGAACCATCTGAATCCCAGGAAGAGACTGAAAGCAGCGAGACGTAGTAAGACACACAACTACGTGCCATCAGAAGCCGGGGAGATCCGCTTGAGGACTCCCCGGCTTTATAGTGCTCGTACTGTACCCAACCCACTGCGCTTTGACAACTTCCAAAAACAGATATAACATAGCATCCCGTTGGAACCAACGACCACCAAACGACGTCTATAAGAACAGGAGTCTAACAACAAACTAACCAACCAACAAACAAACAAACTAACAAACCAACAAACCAACCAC
>JAUWOI010000316.1 GCA_030612185.1 Anaerolineae bacterium | reverse complement strand
GGCCCCCGGCGAGCGCCTCCCCTTCCCCGACGCTGCCTTCGACGTCGTCTTCTCCCACGAGGTACTGGACCACGTAGCCGACGACCGGAACTGCGTGGCCGAGATGGTACGTGTGACCCGGCCCGGCGGCCGTCTCGTCGTCTTCGTCCCCAACCGGCTCTACCCTTTCGAGACCCACGGCGTCTTCTGGCGCGGGCGCTACCACTTCGGCAACGTGCCGCTGGTCAATTGGCTGCCCACGCCGCTGCGCAACTATCTGGCCCCGCACGTTCGTGCCTACACCGCCGGTGGCCTGCGCCGCCTCTTCGACAACCTTCCTGTCCGCGTCGTCCACCACACGCAGGTCTTTCCCGGCTATGACAACGTCGTCGCCTGCGCCCCCGTCCTGGGCCGAGCCTTGCGTGCCGTCACTTACGCGCTCGAGCACACCCCGCTGCGTGCCTTCGGCCTCTCGCACTTGCTGGTGATAGAGAGGGAATGAGGATTCAGCACGAAGCGCTCAATAGCCACCGCTGCGCCATCCTCCGCCAGCGGCGGCGCGACCCAGTCGGCGACGGCTTTGACCGCCGGGCTGCCGTTGCCCATCGCCACGCCCACTCTGGCCCAGGAGATCATCGCGACATCGTTGCCCTGATCGCCGACCGCCCTCACCTGCGCCTGGGGAATGTCCAGGTGAGCGGCCAGCCGTTGTAACGCATCCCCCTTCGACACTCCCAGCGGGTTCCCCTCGACGAACATCGCGTGGGAGCGCACTACCTCCATCCGCCCCTCGAATCTCTGCCGCACCTCCGTCTCAATGCGGTCAGCCTCAGGCGGCTCAGCGACTAAGAGGAACTTGACCGGTTCGTGCTGCTCAAGCACAGAGAATAGATCGTCCACCCAGACCAACCGTTTACCCAACCAGGTACGATAAAAGGTCTCAAGGTACCGCTGTCCGGTGACGAAGACGTCATCGTCGGCGTAGAGGACGAGATGCCACCCACGCTGGGCCTGCCATTCCAGCATCTCGCGCACGAGCGCGGGATCCATCGTCGCCCGGTAAAGCGGATCGTTGGAGTCCGGGACCTGGATGAACGCGCCTTGATAGCAAATGAGCGGCGCGGTGATGTCCAGTTCCCGCGCAAAAGTGAGGGTAGAGTCGAACATACGGCCCGTGGCCAGGGTAACGACCACTCCATGCTCCTGGGCAGCGGCGATGGCACGCCGCACCCTGGGGGAGATGACCATGTCGTCGTCTATCAGCGTGCCATCCAGGTCGAGCGCCAGGAGCCGGATCACGTCTGCACCTCCAGCACCCGGTCGCGCCCAGCCAGATCGGGGTGCACGCGAACCGCTGCCCGAGGGAATAGGGTGCGGGCCAGATGGCTCGCCGCCTCTCCCTGATCGGCACCAATCTCAATCAGCAGCGCTCCGCCGGGGCGCAGCACCGCCGGCGCCTGGGCCAGCAGCCGCCGGATGGTGACCAGCCCATCCGGGCCGCCGTCGAGGGCCAGTCGGGGCTCATAATCGCGCACCGACGCCGGCAGCGAACCACAGTCGCCCGTGGGAATGTAGGGTGGATTGGAGACGATCAGATCCACCAGGCCGGGACGCGGAGTGAGCACGTCGCCGACTACCAGCCGCACTCGCGCAGCGACGCCGTGCCGCTCCACGTTTCGCCGCGCCACGGCCAGCGCCACCGGGGAGATCTCGATAGCGTAGATGGTAGCCCGGGGCAGATGGACCGCCAGGGAGACGGCAATGCAGCCAGAACCGGTGCCGACGTCAGCGATGAGTGAATGAGTAGATGAGGAATGAGTAGATGAGGAGCAATGAGCAAGAGCCAAATCCACCAGCGTTTCGGTTTCGGGGCGAGGTATGAGAACCTCAGGCGTGATCTCAAACTCCAGATTGTAGAACTCGACGCGGCCGGTGAGGTAGGGAAGGGGGTAGCAGGAAGCGCGGCGGCGGATAAGGGTTTGGTAGTTGGCTAATTGGTCAGGGGTGAGGATGCGCTCGGGGTGGGTCAGCAGCGCGGTGCGGGAGATGTCCAGCACGTGGCTCAGCAGTACCTCGGCTTCAAGGCGGGCAGCGTCCGTGATGGGAGCCAGTTCGGCCATTGCCTGACGCAAAGCCCACCTGATACTGGATGCTGGTCTCCGGTTACCGGCATTGGGTTTCCAGTTTTTCTTTCCTCTTCCTGCTTCCCTCTGCCTGCCTACTGCTCTGCTCTCGCAACTGGTGACTAGCCTGCGCACTCCGTCACCCGCCCTCTCCCATAGCCTGCAATCGCTCTACCTGTTCCCGTGCGGTCAGTTCGTCAATGAAGGAGTCGAGGTCGCCGTCCAGTATGCCCGACAGCCGGTGGAGTGTCAAGCCGACGCGATGGTCGGTGACGCGGTTCTGGGGAAAGTTGTAGGTGCGGATCTTCTCACTGCGCTCCCCGGTGCCCACCTGGGATCGCCGTGCCTCGGCCACCTCTGCCTCCTGCTTCCGCTGTTCCTGCTCGTAGAGACGCGCCCGCAGGATGGCCAACGCCCGCAGTTTGTTCTGCGTCTGCGAGCGCTCGCTTTCGCAGGCAACGACCATCCCGGTCGGTTTGTGGATGATACGGATGGCGGTGGCGTTCTTCTGCATGTGCTGTCCGCCGGGACCGGAAGCGCCGTAGGCCTCGATCTCCAGGTCCTTGGAGTCCACGTGAACCTCCACCTCGTCCACCTCGGGCAGGACCGCGACGGTAGCAGTGGAGGTGTGGATACGCCCGGACGACTCGGTGATGGGCACCCGCTGGACGCGGTGGACGCCGCTTTCGAACTTGAAGCGGGAGAAAGCCCCCTGCCCCTTCACGTCAAAGATGACCTCTTTGAAACCGCCGACGCCGGTGGAATGGCCGCTCAGTAACTCCGTGTTCCATCCCTGCCGCTCGGCGTAGCGGGTGTACATACGATACAGGGCGGCAGCGAAGAGGCCGGCTTCGTCGCCACCAGCCCCGGCACGGATCTCGATGATCACGTTCTTGGTGTCGCGCGGGTCTCTGGGGAGCAGCAACTGGCGAAGTTGAGGTTCCAGTTCGTCCAGCCGGGTTTGCAGGTCGGCGACTTCCACCTCGGCCAACTCCCGCAGTTCAGGGTCAGCGTCGTCGGTCAATAGCGTCTTCGTCTCCTCCAGTTCCTGCGCTGCGTCTTTGTAGGCTCGATAGACAATGACAATGTCTTCGATGCCGGAACGCTCTTTGGCGTATTGGGCCACGCGCTCGTAGTTCTGCGCCACGTCCGGGTCGGACATCAGGCGCATCAGTTCCTCGTACCGTTCTTCAACCTTATCCAGTCTCTCTAGCATAGTCTCCTCAACCGGGCTACTTGCCCACCTCAAGGTAGCCGTGGATTTGCACCACATAGACACGGGCATCGTCCAGCAATCGCCGCGCCGAATAGAAGAGTGTGCAATTGTCTAACCGGTCGTAATCGTGGACGATGCGGTTACGCATGCCTACGTAACGCCGGAAGCGGGACAACAGGTGCTCATCAATAATGCCCAACTCGTGAACGGCCTCGAACGATTGTCGCGCTGACTGTGCAGGTAACTGCCCTGCTCCGAGCAACAGCATCCCATTGACGTCAATGGCACACTCGACGATGACCTGAGCCAGGCGCTCGACGATACGCCGATTCCCCGACCGTTCCCGGTGCTCCTGGTACGATACGTCCAGATAGGGCGACAGTTCGTTCACATAAGCGGTCAGATTGGCGAGTTTTCGGCGAATCAGGTGGGCCTGTTGTGTGTCCATTCCTGCACCTGTCTCTCCAGATAGGATGACTGCCAGACCAGAAACTTCTGATGGTCGTAGTAGCGGCGGGCAGCGTAGGACTGGAACACGAAGAAAGCCATCGGCTCCCGCTGGTAGACCGGTCTGCCAGTGCGGGCGACTTCGAAGAGCAGCAGCGGACTGGCGCCGTTCAAAAAGGCCACGTCCACGTCACTCACCCCTCCAAATATGTCAACCAGTTCGCCGATGAGATCGAGTTCGACCTCCGGGTTATCCCAGTCGCGATGAACTACTCGCACGGCGACGTCAACGTCGGAGCCGGGGCCAGCGCGCCCGGTAGCCTGAGAGCCGAAGACGACGACCAAATCCAGGCCGTAGCAATGGGATATGCGTTCCAGTTTCTCGCGGTCTATCTCGTACATAACAGTTTCTCAACGGGGGATGACCCCATGTGCTACTGGCATTATAACAGTAGAGAGATGGGGCGTCAAGAGACAACTGCGGTCGCTCGGCCAGCGTCACCCGGACGTTTTGCTCCTCCCCGTCACGGATGATGGTCACCCCGACGGTGTCGCCTACGGGTGTAAACTGCCAGAAGAGGGATTTCCCTAATGTCCCTTGACAGTTGAGTTAATGGGAGGTGGGACACGGAAAGTCAAGAGTTCTTCCAGAGTCCACCTGTGATCGGTGACGCCAATCGCCATCGCTGGGGTCACCTGTTGCCATTTTTTGGGCGAACCATTGCCTTTGGTCGGAATCGGAGGTATGATTTCTTCTCGCAGGCCACCGTGAGCCCAACAGAAATGATAATAGCCGAGACTGAGGTGAATCTGACGTTCCATCCAATAGTCTTTCTTGGAGAAGCTCAAGGTCTTACGGGTAAAACGCCGGTTCTGATGCCGCATCGTGCCGTTCTGACGTTCCACGAAAGCCGTATTGAGATGCTGGCTGACGGGCGAGTGGTCCAAGTAGGCTTGCAGCATCGCAGAGGTGCCAAAGACCACTTTTTCGGTGACTTTGACGACCCGTCCCTTGCGTCGGTGCTTGACCACTTGGGCGTAGAGCAGATCAGGCGGTGGCTCCAGGCACGGCTTGGGCAAAGGTCCACGTGTGCCCCGGCGCTTTGGTTGAACCAAACGGCCAAAGGACTTCAAAATCGCCTCCTTGTAGTGGGGCCGCTGATCGCTGAAAAAGATGTGCAAAGAGCCGTCATTAATCATCTTGGTCTTCTGGAGTAATAGGTCAGCATTGTCCTGGTTGATCTTGCCAGCCACGAAGGCCGGTACGATCTTGTGAATCGGGTCGAAGCTTAACCAGACCCATTGATCGCCATACAGTTCTAATAGTCGCTCGAGGAGAGTACACTGCGCTTCTTTTTTTTAACAAAACTCCAAAATTCATCCAGTTGAACCACCTCGAAGTGCAGATTGACCATCAAATAGTGGGAGGTAGCTTCAATGTGCTGGGAAGACTTGTCCAACCAGGCTGTAACCGTGTCTTTGTCGACTTTCTTGATCCGGCCCGTCGCCCGAATGCCGTTGCCCTCGGCCAGACACGCGATCACGTCGTAAAAGGTCCCTTCATGTGCTTTCAGACCAAATAATGGTGTGCCACGACGTGCCGAGAATCTCCGTTGACATACTTTGCATTTCACGAGCTGCGTTTGCTGCTTTCCATAGCAGCCGGCGCCGATGATCTGATTATCGGCTCCCACCTTTCCATAGTTGGGGCAGTCTTCGTAGGGACAGAAGTGCATACTGGTATCAATTTGCTTTTTGCGGCCCATTGCTGTCCGTTCGCTGAAAATTTTTATGAAATCGCCAATTCCCTTACCGCCATATATGGGGGTATTGTGCAAAATTTGCCCATATATGGTGGTGACCAGTTAGCTTGAACAAGGTAAATTTCAACAAGTAGGCGTTCTCAATA
>JAUWOI010000350.1 GCA_030612185.1 Anaerolineae bacterium | reverse complement strand
TATTGAGAACGCCTACTTGTTGAAATTTACCTTGTTCAAGCTAACTGGTCACCACCATATATGGGCAAATTTTGCACAATACCCCCATATATGGCGGTAAGGGAATTGGCGATTTCATAAAAATTTTCAGCGAACGGACAGTAAATGTACTTGCTTCATCCATTGTGCTTGTTTGTCGTCCGCGCCCGGTGGATGCACCTATGACCTCCCGCCGAGCCTTCGTCAACGCCCTCCGCCAGGAACTCCCCGCCGCCCTCCGCGAGATGCAGTCAGGCAACATCGCCCCCGTCGACCTGGCCCAGGCCTCCATCGGCCCAGGGATGGCCGTCTACAGCCGCTACAGCCAGGTGCTGGAGCCCAACGGCGACCGGCTCACCGTCCGCACCGCCCTCCAGATCATCAACCACGAACTCGACGCCTACCTGGCCGAGCAGGAGGGCTACACTGACGCCGATTCCCGCTTCGCCCTGGCCTGGTTCGAGCAGTTCGGCTTCGAGCAAGGCCCCTTCGGTCAGGCCGACGTCCTGGCCCGCGCCAAGAACACCGGCGTGGACGGCCTGGCCCACGCCGGCGTGCTGGTGTCCGGCGCGGGCAAGGTGCGCCTCTATCACTGGTCGGAACTGGACCCTGGCTGGGACCCCTCCACCGGCGAGCGGTTGACGACGTGGGAGGCCACCCACCACCTCATCGAGCGGCTGAATACCCACGGCGAAGAGGGCGCAGCGATGCTGCTGGCCAAAATGCCCCCGGACCTGGCGGCGCAGGCACGGCAGTTGGCCTACCGGCTCTACTCCATCTGCGAGCGCAAGGGCTGGGCCGAACACGCCCGGGACTACAACACCCTGGCCATCTCCTGGAGCGCCAGCCAGGAGCAGGCGCGGGAGTTTAAGGAGCAGTATCAGCAAGGACGGTTGTTATGATCCTGTCATTGCGAGGAGTCGAAGCCGCGAGCGAAGCGTGGCGGGCGGCGACGAAGCACCGCCACGCCTGCCACGAGTACTCGCAGTGGAGTACTCGCGGTGGCAATCTCCAAAGTTGGGTATAGATCAGATACTGGAATTATGATATAAGCCCAAAATGAGCCTTTCAGCCAGTTTCACATCCCCATATATGGGATTTCTTGCTGCAATACCCCAGATATGGCGGTATGTAACTTGACATAATCCTTATATCATAATTCCAGTCAGATACAAGCACATTGGAGATTGCTTCGCTACGCTCGCAATGACGGGTGGATTCGCTACGCTCGCAATGATGGGTGGATTCGCTGCGCTCGCAATGACGGAGGCTGAGGGGGATTGATGACCAAGCAATACTATATCTACATTATGACAAACAAGTATAACACCGTCATCTACACCGGCATGACCAACAACCTGAAGAGACGCGCTTACGAACACAGGATTGGACAGGGAGGCGGTTTCACGAGCAGATACAACGTCACCAAACTCGTCTATTACGAGGTGTTTGCTGACGCACTTTCGGCAATTGCGAGAGAGAAGCAAATCAAGGCCGGTTCACGGCAGAAGAAACTTGACCTGGTCAACGAGATGAACCCCGAGTGGAAGGATTTGTACGAGGAAATATGAGCGATCACGTCATTGCGAGCGTAGCGAAGCACCGCCACGAGTACTCGCGGTGGCAATCTCCAACGTGACATAGGTGGAGATTGCTTCGTCGCTGCGCTCCTCGCAATGACGACAGGAGGAGATCATGGCACTGAGCAACAGAGAACGCGTTGGACGAGTTATGCAAGCCCTAAAAGACGGCCTGGGGCCGTTCATCCTGCGCGAGTTTCGCACCGTCTATTCCCAGAGGGGATACGTCAACGAAATTGACAATACTCTCGCCACCCCTGGCTACCCCGGCTTGCCGGATGCAGTCTTGTCGGACGATCAGGCACTGCTGGCCGCTCTCGATACGCACGGCTGCCTGCATCTGATGTGGCGGCGTTGGAACGACGTCTTTCAGGACAAACTGGGCCACACAGCCCGCTCCTACGTCAGCGAGATGATCGGCGCCCGCAACAACTGGGCCCACCAGGGTGCCTTTAGCAACGACGAGGCCTACCGCATCGCCGATACCGCCGCCCGCCTGCTCAAGATGGTCATCGCCCCCGAACAGGCAGCCTACGTCGGCGACATCGCCAGGGAGTTGCTCCGCCTGCGCTTCCAGGCCGAGGCCGAAAAAGCCAAGAAGGATACCGGGCCGCTTACACCGGTGGAAGCCACCACACTGGCGGGACTCAAACCGTGGCGCGAGGTCGTTCAACCCCACCCAGACGTCGCCAGCGGCCGTTACATTCAGGCAGAGTTCGCGGCGGACCTGTCGCAGGTCATTGCCGGGACTGCCGAGCCAGAATACCAGGACCCACTCGAATTCTTCCGCCGCACCTACCTCACCGAGGGCCTGCTGGTCCTGCTGGCGACAGGCATCAAGCGCTTGACCGCACAGGGGGGTGAGCCGGTCGCGCAACTCCAGACCGCCTTTGGCGGCGGCAAAACCCACAGCATGTTGGCCCTGTATCACCTGTGCAGCGGGCAGATCAAGTTGAGCGATTTCCCCGGTGGCGAGCGCATCGCAGAGCAGATCGGGAACATTGACCTGCCTGAAACCAACAGTGCCGTGCTGGTCGGCACTGCGCTAGACCCTTCGCGGCCGCGTGAATACCCGGGCGCAACCGTCCATACGTTGTGGGGTGAATTGGCTTACCAACTCGGCGGATTGCAGGGCTACAACATGGTCGAGCAGGCCGACCTGAAAGGGGTCAGCCCTGGCTCAAACACGCTCAGCGAACTGCTGTACCAATTCGGGCCGTGTTTGATCATCATTGACGAATTGGTCGCCTACGCCCGCAATATCTACGGCGTAGATAGACTCCCGGCCGGTTCGTTTGAGTCGATCATGACCTTCATGCAATCGCTCACCGAGGCCGTCAAGCGCTCGGACGAATCCATATTGCTGATCGCGGTACCCGAGTCGGACATCGAGGTCGGTGGCGAGGCAGGTCGCGTCGTGTTAGAGACGCTCTCCCACATCGTCGGCCGCATCGAGTCGGTCTGGAAGCCGATCACTGCCACCGAGAGCTTTGAGATCGTGCGCCGCCGGTTGTTTGCCACGGACATAGACTACGCCGCGCGCGACGGGGTGATCAACGGTTTTGGCGACATGTACCGCAACGCCTCCGGCGAGTTCCCCTCCGGCGTTCCCGAGCGCGACTACCTGGACCGTATGCGGGCCGCCTATCCCATCCACCCGGAGTTGTTCGACCGGCTCTATCAGGACTGGTCAACGATGGATCGCTTCCAGCGCACCCGTGGCGTCCTGCGCCTGATGGCGGCCGTCATCCACCAACTGTGGACGCGCGGCGATCAATCCCTGCTCATCATGCCGGGCACACTGCCCCTTGATGCGACCCCGGTGCGCAACGAACTACTGCGTTACCTGCCCGATACCTGGGCCGCCGTCTTCGATATAGACATAGACGGCCCCGAGTCCCGCCCCTTCACCATTGACGGCAATGTTCCCGCCCTGGGGCGTTACAACGCCTCCCGGCGCGTGGCCCGCACAGTCTTCATCGGCAGCGCCCCCTCAGTTGCCGAGCAGCGAGTCCGCGGCCTGGAGGAAATTCGCATCCGCCTGGGGTGCGCCCAGCCAGGCGAGCCTGCCGCCGTGTTCGGCGATGCCCTGCGGCGTATGAGCGGGCAACTCACCTACCTCTACACCGACAGCAGCCGCTACTGGTACGACACGCGCCCCACCGTCAACAAACTCGCCCGCGATCGTGCCCAGAGTTTTCCCGAAGAAGAAGTGAACGCCGAGATCATCGCTCGGCTGCGGCGCGTTCCCAAAAATCGAGATTTTGCCGCCTTCCACGTATCCCCCCCCGAGACCTCCGACGTCGCTGACGAAGCGCGGGCGCGTGTCGTCGTTCTGCATCCCGAATCCACCCACAAACGCACCACCGGCGATACAGAGGCATTAAGGCGCGCGCAGAGATTCCTGGAGAGCCGGGGAACCGCCCAGCGCCTCTACAAGAACATGCTGGTCTTTATCGCTCCCGATGAGAACGATGCCGACCCGCTCAATCTCGCCGTCCGCGACCTTTTGGCCTGGAACTCCATTCAAGATGAACGAGAGGAACTAAACCTGGACGCCCAGCAGCGCCGGCAGGTGACCACCAGTCTGCAGAAGGCCGACGAAACCGTAGACCTGCGTCTGCGCTCGGCCTATAGTTGGCTGCTGGTCCCCGTTCAGCCCGATCCGTTGGGTGGTATCGAGTTTCAGGCCAGCAGGATCAGCGGCGACGACAACTTCTACGACCGCGCCGTCCGCAAGTTGCGCAACGACGGCCTCCTGATCTACGAATGGTCGCCCGACATCCTACGCATGGAACTGGACCGCTACATCTGGAACAAAGATCGCGGCTGGGAGATCCGCCTGAAGCAACTCTGGGAATACCTGGCCCAATACTGTTATCTCCCGCGCCTGTTCGACCGCGAGGTGCTGGTGAAAGCGGTCAAGGACGGCGTTGGTCGCTTGGATGCGCCTTTTGCCTACGCCACGGGCAAGAGCGAGCAGGGCCACCACACCGGGCTGGTCATCCGCAGCCTGGGCAACATCTACTTCGACGACACCAGCACCCTGGTCCATCCAGACCACATCGTTGAGCCACCGGAGGTAAAGCCAAAGCCACCGACCAAGGGTGATGGCGATGAGGAAACCAAAGGTGGGGATGAACCGAAACCCTCAGAGCCAACAAAGAAAGTCCTGTCGCGCTATTATGGGCGGGTTGAGATCGACCCACGCCGGGTGAACAAAGATATGGGAGTGATCGTCGAAGAGGTCGTCGAGCGGCTCACCAGCCAGATTGGATGCGAGGTCGAAGTCACGCTTGAGATCAACGCCAGGCGGCCGGAGGGCTTTGACGAAAGCACGGTCCGCACCATCAGCGAGAATAGCCGCACGCTGAAGTTTGAACATTATGGGTTCGAGGAGAGGTGAGCCGTGTGTTGAAACACACGGCTGATACCAAGAAACCCGTTGAAACGGGTTATTCTGGCCCCTTCTTGAGTGTGTTTCAACACACTTTGATTAGCAGCCGATGAATTCATTCATCGGCCTGGACGGGGCCTGAACCTTTCTCCAGAAACACTACAACGAATTCAGAATGGAACGAATCTGGGGCTCAATCCAATCCGTGCGCCC